>CAZYKN010000007.1:0-16003 GCA_964648135.1 uncultured Flavobacteriaceae bacterium | reverse complement strand
AAAGTTTATGTTTAGAATAAAATATATTTCACCCACTAAATTTGCAGTAGAACCTTTTATTTTTACCTTAAATCCGCAAAAGTATTTCTACTGCAAAGTCAGACTGCACGCCATTATTGGGAATGCTCGTTTCTCGATACTCACCATAACTAATGCTATGTTTGCGTGTTTCAAAACTCTGCTACGCCAATACTAACGCATATTTTGTCTTTTCGTTACGAAAACCTTTTCGGATTAAGGTATTATTCAGCACATTGTTTTTTAAAAGAAGTCTTTTTACACTGCATATTTGGACCATTAAATTCTCCAAACTTATTGTTAAAATAGGTGTTAGAAATTTTATTACAATCATCTGTTTTTTTACAACGTTTTCTAACCAAACCATCTAAGAAAATATAATATTTTTTCCGTTCTTTACATGATTGTAATTTGTGTTGCACACATTTTTTTGAACTTATTTTAAAGTTTTTTACAGTTATTTTTTCTGATTTGTGAGTTTTTAATTTTCCATATTTGGAAGAATTTACAGTGTTTATCAAATACATATTATGAAGCAACATATAATCTAAGCCTGAATAATTTCCATTAATTTCAGGAAAACGAGAACCATTATATTGTTCACCTAAAGTTGCAGAAAATCTATTTTTTGTTGCCCATCCATTTTTAGCAAAATCGTTTATTTTATGATAAAAAGGACCATTAAATGGTGCAGAACTCAACATTTCTAAACTTTGTTTTTCAATTTTTATATCTTTCTTCCAATGGTGTAAAATAATTCCCATATTGTAATAAAAAGGTTGCCAATCGTATTTTTTTGAAGCTGTTTTTACTTTTCTCGCTGCGGAAAGCCATAAATGATTGTTTTTATTACTTAAAGTCATCATTTCAATATACATACGTCTATCCCAAAAATCACCTTTAAAATTATCTGCTTGTATTGAACCAACACCATCTAAAAAGCCAATAAAAGGAGTGAAGCCTAATTTTTCACCAAAAATATTTTTCCCAATGTTAGAAAAAAACCGACTAAAAACTAACATTGTAACATTGTTTTTAAAAAAGTTTGGTTTTGCGCTAGTTCTAAAATCACAATCACCAATATAATCGCCATCTGGTTCTTTTGGTGTCCAATGCTGTTTTTGAGCATAGGTTAAAATCCGTTTTGCAATATGTTGAGCTTCTTTTTTTATGCTTGTTTCTTGGTCTTGAAAAGCGGTATTTTTATAATTGATATTTTCATCAACTAAATTATTTACTAAGGCAACTCCAATTAAAACGCCTAAACTTTGATCCATTGACATAGGAACGTGATTGTATTTTTTTGCGTATCCTTTAGGGTTTTCTCGTACCTTACAATCTTTTGAAATACTTACATCACAGCAACTTTTACCTTTGTGATTGGTGCATTTTACTTTAAAAGTTTGACCGCTTCCATAGATAAAAGTATTAGAATTAATAGTGTTTTTATTTAAAGAAGGGTTGTCTTTTACAAAACCATCTGGAAAATCTTCACGTACATAAAAACCGTCTAGTTTTGGTTTTTTATGGTATCCATTGACTGTTTCTGCAATTAAATCTAACCGATTAAAAGCATACAAAGCATAGTAAAGTTCTTTTAATGTTTGTTGAGTATCTTGATTATTTTGTTTTAATAATTTGTATTCGGTTGCTAAAACACCTATATATTGACCTAACATAATAGGTCCTTCACCTTGGCTTAAATGTGGATTTTCTCGTTCATTTCGTGTTCCAAAAGGTAGGCTTTGTCCTGCTTTGCTACCAACAGAAATAAAGTTGTGTGTTAATCTATTGCGGTAATTCCAATATTTAATGATGTTATTTTCAATCTCTGAGTTTTGTGAGAAACTAAAAAAACCTATAAATATAATGCTGATTAAGGTTGTTGTTTTTTTGGTCATGTTCATTTATTTTTTCCATTCTATTAATTCGTTTATGCTAAAATGATAATTTACTGTAACTCCTTTGTGAATGCCATTTACTATATCTCCTTTTCCAGATTCTCTCTTAAATCTTCTTTTATTTTTTTCTTTTAAATAGATTTCTTTTAATTGATTTGTTTTTTGATAGAAAAATCGTTTTTTATTATACGCTACTAAACAAGGTCTATTCATTACAACCCAAAGGATAGATGTTGGTATTTTAGTTTCTTTTTCAATATTAAAATAGCGTAGCAAATCGCTTAGATTTAGTGCTAGAGTTTCTGAAGCTTTTAAATTGGAGTGAGGCAAGGTTTTTTCTACTGACATAAAAGTTCTTCGCTGTGCTTTAATTTCTAAATAACTTACTAAGATGTTATCAGAATTAAATATTTCAATATCTGGATAACCAGCTTCAGTTGTTTTTTTAGCAAAATAATTTGGATTGTCATTAATTTTTTGAATGATTAGATTTTCTTGTTCTTCGGCAAAAACTACATCATTTTTGAAATTGTAAACTCCTTTGCTTTTTCCATCACATCTAGTTTTGCAAGTAGTACAGTTAAAAATAAACGGATTTCCAGTTTTCATTTTTTTTATAAAGGTAATAAAAAAAAATTAGTTCATTTTAAAGGCTATAAAATTCAATTCGTTTTTACGATATGTTTTGCGTAAATCATTAATTGATACTAATTTTTTATTTCTTAAAACAAACCAATAATCCCAACCATTGTGATTGGTTTTATTTAAAATTTTTGCTGCCATTTTATGAATGGATAATGCTTCATTATCATCTTTTAGATAGCCTTTATTATTTAATAATTTGGCATTTTTACCATCAGATGAAAATAATTTTTCGCCAGTTGATAAATAATTTTTAGCTATTAATTCGGTTACGGAAACTCGTGGTGGTTTTATATCTAATTTATTTAAGAATAACGGATTATCTAATTCAGTTTTAACTTTATTTATACGTTGTGTTGCTGCTTTTATATATTTTTCTTCACGCTCAATACCAATAAAATTTCTTCCTGTTAATTTGGCAACAGCTCCAGTTGTACCTGTTCCAAAAAACGGATCTAAAACAGTATCTCCAATTTTTGATGAAGAAATAATTACATTAATTAATAACTGTTCTGGCTTTTGAGTTGCATGCGTCTTTTTACCTTGTGTGTCTTTTAACCGTTCCTTACCAGTACAAAGTGGAATATTCCAAACGGATTTCATTTGTGTTCCTCCGTTGAGATGTTTCATGGTTTTGTAGTTAAAGGTGTATTTGGCTTTCTTTTCTTTGCTGCACCAAAGCATGGTTTCACTAGCGTTAGTAAACCGTGTTCCTTTAAAGTTTGGTACAGGATTGGATTTATTCCAGATAACATCATTTAAAATCCAAAAGCCTAAATTTTGCATGATGTAACCTAATCTGTAAATATTTTGAAAAGCACCTATAACCCAAATGGTACCGTCCTTTTTTAAAATACGCTGACATTCTATAAGCCATTGTTTGCAAAAAGCATCGTATTCTTTATAATTAGTAAACTTGTCCCAATGATCATCAACACCATTAAAAACTGTACCTTCTGTTCTTAATAATTCGCCATCGGTTTGCATAAAATACGGAGGATCTGCAAAAATAAGCGCTATGCTATTGCTAGGAATTTTTTTTAAATTCTCAATAATATCTCCTTTTAGAATGGTGTTTTTTATGGTTTCTAGTTTGTACAAATTTGCTTTGATTTTAGTATTCAGTGTTCAGTTGGCAGTCTTCGGTCTTCGGTCTTCGGTCTTCAGCCTTCAGTCTTCGGTCTTCGGTCTTCGGTCTTCCAGTTTGTTAATGTATTGGATTGGTTTGAAAGCAAAATTAATGATAATTAAGTAAAATTAAGGAAATATAAATATCATTTTACTTTAATAACTTTCTTCATTTTATCATTAGGAATGGTAACAGAAAGGACGTATTGCTTAATTTTCCATTGATTATTCTGTAATTCAAGCACGCCAGAACCTCTACAAGTTCCCATCCAAGTATCTAATAATTCGTTAAACCAAGCTGTTTTATGATTTTTTGAAAAGAAAATGGTTCGTTTAATGGTTTTAAAATCCCATGTCTTTTTTTTATCAAAATGTGGTTTTGCATATTTTTGGAACTCCTTTTTAGTCCAAATTTCTGATGAATCTGTTCCAATATAATAACCATCATCACTCATAACGTTAAAATACGATTCAAAATTTGCTACTGCTGCGTCTTTGTGCCATTGATTGAGTAGCTGGTTTATGGTTTCAACTTTAGTTAATTTGGTTGTCTGAACTGTTTTACAGCCAAAAGCAATGAAAAGTACAATTATTAAAGTAACTATTTTGTTCATTTATTCCATTCTATCTTTTTCCGCACTCGTTTTAGTGGTTTTATTTTCTCTTAATTTACGGTTTCCAAAGTTATAAATAAATCCGAGTTTTACCGTTCTTGAATCATTTTTTTGAACATAGCCATTATACTGATTGCCATATTTTGATACAAAATTTAAGTTATCTGTATTAAAAATATCATTAAATTGTAAAGTTATGGAGGCTTTGTTTTTTAGAATTCGTTTTCTAAAATCAATATTTATCCAATTCCGCTTATTTTGAACGTATGAGCCTACAATACTAGGTGATGCGTAAACAAATTGAAGTGATGAAGTTAAACTTTTATCCTTTAAAAAGGTAAAATTATTGGTTAATTGTACTACTTCTCTCCATAATTTCTCGGTAGCTAATTGTTGCTGATTATCTACCAATCTAAATTTATTTTCTTTGTAGTATAACACAATGTTTGAAGTTAAACTCCATCGTTTTGTAATGCCAAAGCTTCCGTAATAATTAAATCCTGCATTTGTACCTTCTTTTAAATTAGACATTATAAATTGAATGAGCGGTGAAGTGTTTTCTTGGTAACTCAATTCTTGTACTTTATCTATTTGTTTGCTGTAAAAAAGATTGAATCGGTGTGCACCTTTATATACATACACAAAATCTAACTTATGTGTAATTGCAGGTCTTAATTTTGGATTTCCAATATTTACGGCAAAATCACTTAAATAATAATGAAACGGATTTAATTGACGGTATTTTGGTCTTTCAATTCGCTTGCCATAACTAATAGAAAAATCATGTTTGTCTGAAGGAAAATAACTAAGGTAAGCTGTTGGAAAAATCTTAAAATACGAGTTATCATCTGTTTGGTTTAAACTCAATGATTTTCCAGTTGTTGCAGTTTGTTCTCCTCTTAAACCAAATTGAGCATACCATTTTTTCCATGTTTTTGTAATGGAAGAATAGGCTGCATAATTCATCTCATTATATTCAAAATCATCTGAATTTATTGGATTTAAGATGTAATTAGTGCCATCAAAATTAAATTGTTTATTTTCACTATTTGAAGTTATTTGTGATGTTTTAACACCTGCTTCAAACTGCATTTGTTTTTTTAATGGCAAAGTATAATCAGCTTGAGCTGCATAAATTTGTATTTTCTGATTAGAGTTTACACGAAATATATTAGCATTATTAAAAGTGTTATCAGCCAATAAATAATTGGTGTTTGTGTGTTGATTATCTGAATTATTATAATAATCATAGGCAATTCCTACACTTATTTTTTCGCCTTCTTTTTTTAAGGCTTGATGAAAATCTAGTGCATAAGAAAGATTTTGTTTATTGTTATCTATTACACTTTGTGCGTTATAATTACTTGTTGGATTGTTGGTTAAATCTAAAAAATGTCCATTTGCCTGATTGTCTGTGGTTTTTGAAGGTTCAAAGAAATTTGAGGTACTTAATGATAACTTACTTTTCTTACCTAATTTATAGTCTATATTAAAAATTAAATTGTGTGTATTGGTATTGCTTACAATATTGTAAAAAGATTTTGATTTAGAATCAATAAGGTCATTATTATCAAAATAATAGATGGTTTCATCCATAGTAATCTTGTCTTTTTCACTATTAAAGGTGTAATTAGCAAATAAATCTATCTTTTTTGTTGTGTAAAAATGGCTTGTTCCTATGCTGTATTTTGGATAAAATCCTTGTTCGTAACTGGTATTTATACTTCCTTTATAGCCTAAACTTGTTTTTTTCTTTAATACAATGTTAATAATTCCGTTACTATTGGCTTCGTATTTTGCAGAAGGATTGTCAATAACTTCAATGGCTTTTATATTGTTGCCATTTAATCCAGCTAAATACGATTTCAGCTCACTCGCTTCCAATTTAATTTTTTTATCGTTTACATAAACTTCAGCAGCAGCTCCTTTTAAAATTAGCTGCTCTTGATTAACAAACACATTTGGTGTGTGTTTTAATACTTCCCAAGCTGTTTTGTCTGATAAAATAGAATTTGAAATATTAAAAATCAAGCGATCTGATTTTTGAGAAATTAATGGTTTTTTTGAAGATATTTCAACCTGATTTAAAGTTTCAGTACTGTTTTTAAGGTTAATGTTTAAAACGGTGTTTTGTTCTTCTAAGGTAAATTGTTTTTGAAAACTTTCAAATCCTAATACACTTACTTTAATAATGTATGTGCTTTTAGTTAAATTTTCAAAGCGGTATTTGCCCTTGTTGTTAGAGGTTGTTCCTTTAATAAATTCTCCGTTTTTTGACAATAAAATAACATTACCATAACTTATAGTTTGGTTGTTTTCATCTTTCACTAAGCCATTAATTAAATGGTTTTGTCCAAAGTTTTGTAATATTGAAAATAAGGCAATAATTACAACTAATTTTATGTTTTTCATAGTTTGTGTTAAATTAATATTTAATAAATGTGAATTAGACAATTTATAAAAGTAAGGCTAAATATCATTTAACAGGTTTAGAAAAGCTTAATGGTTTAATTCTTTTTTTACTAAGCAATTTCCTTCTCTTGTTTGTTTTTAATTGTTTGTTTTTAATATTTATTGGTTTTATGTTGAGGGAGTCTTCTTCTTTTTCAAAAAGATGATTAAACCCAGAGAGGTCTTTGGTGATTAAATTTTTATTAACTTCGTTGTTAATTTTTATATTTAAGGCATTAAAAGCATTGACTATATTTTTAGTTTCGTGAATGACTTCTTTATTTGTAATATTTGGAATAGAATCCATATCAAACAAGCGCAATGCTTCATTATTTAATACATTTAACCTGATTTTTACACTTGGTGTTTTAAACAAATCAACACGAATGGAATCTTTTAAATAAGTCGTTAATTCATAAAATAAATTGGCATTAATTAAAGCCTCTTTAGTGGAAGTTTTATAAAATTTAGGAATAAATTCTGCTACGGATTGATATTCTTGCCATTCTTCAACTACTTTTTTAGCTTTACTATGGAGTGCTATTTTTTTTGTTTTAATAGTGAAATCTTCATCCGTTTTTTTTGAGGTAACAACTTGATTATCTGCTGAATTATTTAATTCGATAGCAGAATCTTTGTTACATGAAATAACAAATATAGCAAGTATAATTATAATAATTTTGTACATGAATCCCTTTAATAAACGGCTAAGATAAGCATAAAATGATAAATATGAACTAAATACTTTATTTTTAACAAAAATATAATAAAGTGCGAATTTTAATGATTTTTTGATAATAATATTCATTTTTCTATGTTTAAAATACAGTATATTTGCATAGATTTTAAATCAATTTTTTAATGAAAGAAACGATTCTTATTATAGGAGCATGTGGACAAATAGGAACTGAGCTTACCTTAAAACTTAGGTTACAAAAAGGAGCAAAGAATGTTATTGCAACAGATATTAGAGAAGGTTCTGAAGAATTGATGCAATCAGGTATTTTTGAAATATTAGATGCAACAAATAAAGAAAATATCCTTCACCTTATTCAAAAATATAAAATTACCGATGTTTATTTAATGGCAGCAATGTTATCAGTTACTGCTGAAAAATTTCCAGATAAAGCGTGGAATTTGAATATGGGTTCGCTTTTTAATATATTAGATTTAGCAAAGGAAAAGCAAATACAAAAAGTATTTTGGCCAAGCTCTATTGCTGTTTTTGGAAATTCTACTCCTCGTGTGGAAACTCCTCAAGAAACCATAACAGAACCTTCTACTGTTTACGGAATTAGTAAGTTGGCTGGAGAGCGTTGGTGCGCTTATTATCATGATAGATATGGAGTTGATGTGCGAACAATTCGTTATCCTGGAATTATTAGTTGGAAGACTTTGCCTGGAGGTGGTACAACAGATTATGCTGTTGATATTTTTTATCAAGCCATTCAAAAACAACAATATACTTGTTTTTTAAAGGAAGATACAAAGTTGCCTATGTTGTATATGGATGACGCCATAAAAGCAACAATAGATATTATGGAAACCAATCCAATGAAAAAATATGTACCTTATAATATAGGAGGAATTAGTTTTACACCTCAAGAAATCGCTTTTGAAATCGCAAAACAAATTCCAAATTTTAAAATGGATTATAAAATTGATTTTAGACAAGAAATCGCCGATTCTTGGCCAAATAGTATTGATGATTCACAAGCTAAAAAAGATTGGAAATGGGAACATCACTTTGATATTACAGATTTGACTTCCGAAATGATTAAGCATTTAAAAGAAAAGTTGAAGGTTATCATTAATTAGAAATTCAAGAAGTCTAAAAAAGACTATTTATATGCTGTACACAAACCCGTAATGAAAAATTTGAAGTTCAGCTTTAAGTTTTATAACAAAAAAACGGAATAGTATTTGTTTCTTATTTGGGAAACTTTTGTATATTTGCAAAAAGTAATAGTAAATGAAATCTAAATATAGAATTGAATTAATGGATGATGCAACTGAATTTTTAAATGGTTTAGAAGAAAAAGCAAGAGAAAAGATTTATTACAACCTGAAAAAATCTCAAATTAGTAATGATAATACTCTATTTAAAAAACTGAATGATGAAATATGGGAATTTAGAACTTTATATAAACGAACTCAGTATAGGTTATTTGCTTTTTGGAATAAGACGGACAAAAAACAAACGCTTGTAATAGCAACACACGGAATTGAAAAGAAAACACAAAAAACACCGAAACAGGAAATTAACAAAGCGGAAAATTTAAGAAAACAATATTTTAACGAATTAAAAAAACAATAATTATGAAAACTACAAGTTTAGATACATTAATTGATAAACACGTTGGAAAATTAGGAACTCAAAAAAGAGATAAATTTGAAAATGAATTACGACTTGATATATTGGGAGAAACCATTAAAAAAGCACGTAAAGAACGAAAACTAACACAAGAACAGTTAGGAAAATTAGTGGGTGTAAAAAAAGCACAAATATCAAAAATCGAAAACAACCTTAATGATGCAAGATTTGAAACGATTTTAAAAGTGTTTAGAGCATTAAATGCAAAAATTCGCTTTAATGTGGAATTAGAAAATCAGAGTGTTGAATTAGCATAGTCTGTGTAAAACAAAAAACATAGTTAGTGCTGGAAAGGCACTTAATTCAAAGGTGATTTTGTGTTTATAAATAAGTGCTAACTCAAAAATTATTGTATATTTATCCAGCATTAACTATATTTAAACCGTTGTAAGTAGTCTTTTTTATTTTCGTCTAAATTCAAAAAAAACATTAAAAATATGCAGACCTTAATAACAAACAGTTTAAACAATTCCATGTCTTATTCATCGTTTAAAAAACTTGTTTATGACTTATTACAACAAGGTAAATCAACAGGTAAAAACCAATCTGACGCATTGTTAAATTATAGTTTATTAAGTGATAAACGGATGAAAAGATTAGATAAAACCATAAAATTAACTGATGAAACAATTACATCGGTTAAAAAGTATAAAAATAATATAACGATGTTAGTCCTTATGGAAAGTTGGTGTGGCGATGGAGCTCAAACACTTCCTGTAATGAACAAAATAGCAACATTAAATCCTAAAATTAGTTTTAAAGTGCTCTTAAGAGATGAAAATGAGGATTTAATGAATCAGTTTTTAACCAATGGAGGACAATCAATTCCTAAATTATTATTTATTGATGATAAAACCAAACAAGTGCTAAAAACTTGGGGTCCAAGACCTAGTGTTGCCACAAAAATGGTTAATGAATACAAAGAAAAACACGGTAAATTAGATGCCGATTTTAAAAAGGATTTACAAATTTGGTACAATAAAGACAAAGGTGTTTCTACACAAACGGATTTAGTAAAGATTTTTGAGGAGATGAATTAGGTGTAAGTCTTAATTGGAGCAATGCTGTATCTATTCAAAGGTTACAAAATAAAAAATAAAACTCTGGCAAAGGCGTAAAGACGCTAAGTTGAATGTAATTTGATTTAAAGGATATTATCATTCTATTATAATTTGGTAATAATACCAATTCAACATCAAAATACACTATAAATTATTTATCTTTTTCCGTTTTACTGCACTTAAAATTTAAACCATAGCTATTGCTATGCTTGAAATTTGAAGATTGTAAAACAAAAAAATATTTTAAATTTATTTAGCGCATTTTGAAATAGAATTGGTATAACTAATTTTTATGTTTTTTATTTATTTATAACTTGGTGGTCTTTGCGCCTTTGCGTCTTTGCGAGAAGAAGAGGGTGAATAGTTAGGCAATTCTTTAATATTTTTACAAAAAAGGTACAAGAATAAAGAAATATATCTTATTTTTGAAAAAGAATGGAACACTTATTTCATAAACGGAATTTAATTATAGAAGTTCGCCGTCAGATTAAAAATCGGGATGCGTTTAATGATTAATTTTGCTTTTTATCTTTTTAAAAGAAAACATCAATAATTAATAATTAAACCTAAAAAAAATGAAATTACCATACGCAGAACCTTATAGAATTAAAATGGTTGAGGCTATTCATCAATCAACCATAGAACAAAGAAAAAAGTGGATTAAAGATGCCAATTATAATTTGTTTAACCTTAAATCCGATCAAGTTTATATAGACTTGTTAACCGATTCTGGTACAGGAGCAATGAGCGATCAACAATGGGCAGAAATTATGCTTGGAGATGAAAGTTACGCAGGATCTCGCTCCTTTGAAAAATTAAAAAATGCCGTAAATGATATTACAGGATATGAATTTTTTATACCAACGCATCAAGGAAGAGCAGCAGAAAATGTACTTTTTTCTACGGTTGTAAAAGTAGGAGATATCATTCCAGGAAATTCACATTTTGACACTACAAAAGGGCATATTGAATTCCGTAAAGGAAAAGCGGTAGATTGTACTATTGACGAGGCTTTTGATACGTCAATTTATCATCCCTTTAAAGGAAATATTAATTTGAATAAACTTGAAAAAATTTTTAAAGAAAATCCTATAGAAAAAATTCCGTTTATTGTTATTACAGTTACTTGTAATACAGCAGGAGGACAACCTGTTTCTATGGAAAATATCAAAGCTACTTCCAAACTTTGTAAGCAATATAATGTGCCTATTTATTTTGATGGAGCTCGTTATGCCGAGAATTGTTACTTTATTAAAGAAAGAGAAGAGGCTTATAAGAATAAATCCATTAAAGAGATTGCCAAAGAAATGTTTTCTTACGGAGATGGTATGACCATGAGCTCCAAAAAAGATGGATTGGTAAATATGGGAGGATTCATCGCTTTAAAAGATGAAGAAACCTACAGAAATGCTACAACTTTTGCGATAATGTATGAAGGGTTTATCACTTATGGAGGAATGAGTGGTCGTGATATGGGAGCACTTGCCGTTGGATTATATGAAGCTTTAGATTATGATTATCTTGCAAGTAGAGTAACACAAGTGCAATATTTAGGAGAAAAATTAGATGAATTTGGAGTGCCAGTTCAAAAACCAATTGGTGGACATGCCGTGTATTTAGATGCGAATAAATTTGTGCCAAAAATTCCACGAGAAGAATATAGAGCGCAAGCATTGGCAATAGAATTATATATAATAGCTGGTATTAGAGGTGTTGAAATTGGAACTATTCTAGCTGATAGAGATCCTGAAACTCGTGAAAATAGATATCCAGAACTAGAATTGGTGCGTTTGGCTATTCCACGAAGAACTTATACGCACAATCACATGGAATATATTGCAACCGCTTTAAAAAAGATTTATGACACCAGAGAAGAAGCGAAAAGAGGATATCATATTGCTTGGGAAGCTCCAATTATGCGTCATTTTACAGTAAAATTAGAAAAACTGTAATTTTTTAAAGCTTATACGTCACAAACTTTACAACCTCACAGGTTTTTAAAACCTGTGAGGTTTATACAAAATAACTATTTACAATGCTTACAAATTATAACAATTTAACCGATTTTTCTAAAGTCTATGTTTACGCATCAAGTAGAAAATTCTATCCCAATGAAATGGAAGAATTAGAAGAAAAAATAAAAGATTTTTTAGTAAATTGGACATCTTTTTCCACATCATATAAAATAGAATATCAGCGGTTTATTGTTATTCTATTAGAAGAAAATATAGCAGTTTCTACACAAATGTTAGATGCTTTATCCAGTTTTATATTAAGTCTAGAAGCCGATTATAAAATTACACTATTAGATAAAGTTAATGTGTGTTTTAAACAAGGTGAATTTGTACAATATCAAGAAATGAAACGTTTTAGAGAGCTGATAAAAAACAAGTCCATTTCAAAAAAAACCATTGTTTTTAATAATTTTATTCAAACAAAAGAAGAATTTGAAACTGTATGGGAAATTCCAATTTTAGAGAGTTGGTTGTCTCATTTAATTAAATAAAACTATCTTTGTTGTAATGGAAAGAATACGACATTATTTAGAGCAAATTGCTAAAGTGAGTGATGAGGATTGGAAGATTTTTTCTTCCTTTTTAAAAAAACAGACGATTCCCAAAAAAACTATTTTTCACAAATTAGGAGAAATTGAAAACTATATTTCTTTTTTAGAGTATGGAGTAGTGAGGTTGTTTATGCCTTCAAAAGATAAAGATTCTGAAAAAGATATGACCTTTGGGTTTTGCTTTAAGTTTGAGTTTGTAAGTGCGTATGATTCTTTTTTGTCAAGGCAACCTTCAACATATCAATTAGAAACACTTACAGAATCAAAACTTTGGAGTATTAGTTACCAAGATTTACAAGAAGTATATGAAAAAACAAAAATGGGCAATCTAATTGGTAGAATTACTGCGGAACGTTTATTTTTAATAAAATCAAAAAGAGAGCAATCCCTTTTATTTGATGATGCTAAAACAAGATATCTGAATTTATTTAAAGAACGTCCTAAACTATTTCAAGAAATTCCACTAAAATATATCGCTTCTTATATAGGAATTACACCTCAGGCACTTAGTAGAATTCGTAAAAATATTTTTTAACTTGGGTTCATTTCATTAGAACTCTTTTCAATTTACCTTTGATTCGTATTAATTAGCAATATATCAATGCGAAATTTAAAGCTAAACACCTACCATATTAGTGAAGAACGAGTTAATGTAATCTCTCATTTTATTGGTTTGCTGTTAAGTGTAGTTGCACTGTTTCTATTAGTATTAAAAGCAGTTAAATATGGTCAAGTGTACCATATTTTTAGCGCAACTGTTTATGGTATTAGTTTAGTGGTGCTTTATTTGGCTTCAACTTTGTATCACAATGCAGCAAAAGAACGATTGAGAAAACGATTGAATGTTTTTGATCATGCTTCAATTTTTATACTTATTGCAGGAAGCTACACGCCATTTTTATTGATATCATTAAGAGAAACTTTTGGTTTTGAATTTTTTATTTTTATTTGGAGTGTTGCTATTATTGGTGTAGTTCTTAAACTTTTCTTTTTTGGTAAATACGGAATACTATCAACCGTAATGTATATTTTGATGGGTTGGGTTGTAGTTTTTGCAATGAAATCATTAATGGAAAATGTACCCATTCAAGGAATTTATTGGCTTTGGATTGGTGGTATTTTGTACACTATTGGAGCTGTAATTTATAGTATTGATAAATTAAAGATGAACCACGCAATCTTTCACATTTTTGTATTACTAGGCAGTATTGCTCACTTTATTGCTATTTATTTTTATGTATTACCAAATTAACAACAATATAATTTTTATAATATGAAACAAACACATTCTTTTCACTTACCAGTTATGGGAATTGCCTTTACGGTTGATACTCCTGTTAAAATTGCTCATTATGGATTAGATTCTGTTATTTTTATTAGCGATGATGTATTGCTAGAAAAATTACGCAAGTTTTATGCTGAAAAATTCAACTTTCCTTATGTTGAAATTGCCAAAAAAGCATACGATTCTAGAGCAAAACGAATTACAGCATATTTGAATTTAGTAAAAAATTTAGCAGAAAAAAATTTAGAGGATTTAATTCAAACTTCATCAGAAATTACAAAATATTTCGATTTATTACCTGATACTTCCTCTTTAAAACAAAAATTCACAGACTTAACATCTAAAGTGTCTGATACTAATGAAATTAAAAATTGGTTAAAAAGCCATCTTAAAATTGGTGATATTAATGTAAATATCATGACTAAATTAGACAAACAAAATTTTGATAAAAAGGAAGCTTTACCAGTTGAATTTAACGATGCTCACGCTGCATTAAGAGGTTTTGCCAATAGTGAGTTGGAATCTTCTATGGTGTTTTCTGCAGGTATGAATCCGCGTTTGTTTGCGTATATCGAAAAATTTAATGATTTTTTTCCTGATGAAAACGGGTACATCAAAAAGAAAATTATTTTAAAAGTAAGTGATTATCGTTCGGCTTTAATTCAAGGAAAATTTTTAGCAAAAAAAGGAATTTGGGTTTCTGAATACCGAATTGAATCGGGTTTAAATTGTGGAGGTCATGCCTTTGCAACCGATGGTTTTTTAATGGGTCCTATTCTTGAAGAGTTTAAAAACAACAGAGAAGCGTTAATTACTTCAGTTACTGAAATTTTGAATAAAGCTTTAGTTGAAACAAATAGAGTAGTGCCAAGTAAAAAATTACCTTTAAAAATTACCGCTCAAGGTGGTGTTGGTGTTGCAGAAGAACAACAATTTTTAATAGATTATTACCATGTAGATTCTGTTGGTTGGGGAACACCATTCTTATTAGTTCCTGAAGTTACAAATGTAGATGATTCCACTTTACAGAATTTAAAAGAAGCCAAAGAAAAAGATTTATATTTAAGTGATGCTTCTCCGCTTGGAGTTCCGTTTAACAACATTAGAAATTCAAGTAAATTTTTAGAAAAAGAATTTGATCTTAAAAACGGAAGATTAGGAAGTGCTTGTCCAAAGAAATTTTTAGCTTTAAATCCGTTTGATGACGGTAAAACCATTTGTACCGCTTCACGTAAGTATCAAGAAGCAAAATATAAAGAATTAAAAGATCAAAAAGACACCTTAACAGCAACGCAATTTGAAAAGCAATTTAAAGATTTAACAGCAAAAGAATGTTTGTGTAATGGTTTAAGTACTTCGGTAATGCACATTCATAAAATGGATAGAAAGTTAGAGAAAGAAGGTGTTTCTATTTGTCCTGGTCCTAATTTAGCTTATTACGATAAAACAAGTACTTTACTAGATATGACCAACCATATTTACGGAAAACAAAGTATTATGCAGCGTACAGACAGGCCAAATATGTTTGTTAAAGAATTGGGTTTATATGTTGATTACTTGAAAGATAAATTAAACGCATCTTTAAACATAATGGATAAAAAACAAGAACGTTATTTTAAAAAATTCTTAAATAATATGGAAGAAGGAATTGCGTATTATCAAGATTTATTTACAAAAAATAAACAATATGTAAATAGAACTAAAGAATTATTAAATCAATTAGAATTCTATTCTAAACAGTTATTCAGTTTACGATTAGAATTAGAAAATGTTTTAGCAGTTGTTGTATAAGGTATTCCAAATAAAGACCTCACAGGTTTTTAAAACCTGTGAGGTCTGAAACTTAATGTTATAATCAAACCAAAAAAACCTCATCTAAAAGATGAGGTTTTTTAAAAAATTATTTTAAATCGTATTATCCCAAAGACACACGTTTAAACCCAGTAACTTCAACATCACCATA
>CAZYKN010000006.1:2284-17288 GCA_964648135.1 uncultured Flavobacteriaceae bacterium | reverse complement strand
CGGAACGAGTTCAGAAAATTTAGATGCTGAATGATAAATTTAGATTAGCTTTCGTAAGCCTAGATTTTTTTGGTTCGTTTTTTTATCAATGAAAAAAATGAACAAATAAGATATTATGCTAATTGCTAGATTTTTAAGTGTCAATATAAATTACCCATTAAATTTGCAGTAGAATCTTATTTTGCAACCTTTGAGAGGAATTAATGGCTGAATAGACACTCTTTAAGAGAAAAAAAAGATTGAGTACTACACTTTCTTAAATAATGAAATTATATTTGCCTTTCATTAACACAAAAAAATGTTACAAGACAAACTTAAAAATAAAAACCTCATATTGGCTTCAGGTTCACCAAGAAGGCAACAGTTTTTAAAAGATTTAGACTTAGATTTTACCATCCAATTAAAAGAGGTAGAAGAAGTTTTTCCAAAGGAATTAAAAGGAAAAAAAATTGTAAAATATTTAGCACAACTCAAAGCGAGTCCGTTTACCAACTTAAAAGAAAACGATATTTTAATCACCGCTGATACTATTGTCTGGCACAAAGGCAAAATGTTAGGAAAACCAAAAACAGAAGAAGAAGCCATTACTATGTTAATGAATTTATCTGGAAAAAAACATAAAGTGTATAGTGGTGTTTGTTTAAAATCTGCTTCAAAAGAAGTTGTTTTCTCTAATACAACCACAGTTTTTTTTAGAAAAATAACTAAGGAAGAAATTACCTATTATGTAAATAAATACAAGCCTTTAGATAAAGCTGGAAGCTACGGAATTCAAGAATGGATTGGTTTAATTGGTGTGAAACAAATTCAAGGAAGTTATTTTAACGTAATGGGATTTCCTGTTCATAAGTTTTATAAAGAAATCCTAAAATTTTAGATAGTTTTATACGAAGTATTGCTTACTTTTGTAATCAAATTTATCCACTTTTAAAAGTACATTATGGCAATTAAAAAATATACATTTACAGAAAAAAAAGATACTCGTTCTGGTTTTGGTGATGCACTAACACAATTAGGAAAAACAAACGACAAGGTAGTTGCATTGTGTGCTGATTTGATTGGTTCTCTAAAAATGGGAGAATTTAAAAAAAATAATCCTAATCGCTTTTTTCAAATTGGTATTGCAGAAGCGAATATGATGGGAATTGCTGCAGGATTAACCATTGGCGGAAAAATTCCGTTTACAGGTACTTTTGCTAATTTTTCTACCGCTAGAGTTTATGATCAGATTAGACAATCTATTGCTTACTCAGAAAAAAATGTAAAAATTTGTGCCTCACATTCTGGTTTAACTTTGGGTGAAGATGGCGCAACACATCAAACGCTAGAAGATATTGGAATGATGAAAATGTTGCCAGGAATGGTAGTTATTAACACCTGTGATTACAATCAGACGTATAACGCAACATTGGCTATTGCAGACTATGAAGGTCCTGTTTATTTGCGTTTTGGAAGACCAAAAATGCCTGTTTTTATGCCAAAAGATGAGAAATTTATTATTGGTAAAGCCATTCAATTAACAGAAGGAGCAGATGTTACCATTGTAGCAACAGGTCATTTAGTTTGGGAAGCTTTGCAAGCCTCAGAAAAATTAGAAGCATTAGGTATTCAAGCAGAAGTTATTAATATTCATACTATTAAACCTTTAGATAAAGAGGCTATATTAAAATCAGTTAAAAAAACTGGATGTATTGTTACTTGCGAAGAACACAATAAATTTGGCGGTTTAGGTGAAAGTATTGCTAGATTGTTAGTACAAACTAATCCGTTACCACAAGAATTTGTTGCTGTAAATGATACTTTTGGAGAATCTGCAACTCCAGCACAATTATTAAAAAAGTATGACTTAGATGATACGGCAATTGTAAAAGCCGTACAAAAAGTAATCAAAAGAAAATAAAAATCAATACTTTTCGTTTATTATATAACACTAAAAATTATTCAATGAATTTTACAAAAAACCTACTCGTAATTTTTTTATTACTTACATTTAGTTTGAGCTATTCACAAGATAATGATAAAAAATTATCTTTTGGTGTAACTGCTGGATTTAATTACAATTCCAATGGAGAATATGTAACTGAAGGCACTGTAACGGAAATCGCTTCACAATTTAAAAGTGAAAAGAAAACAGGTTATCACGGTGGAATTTACATTCAATACAAGTTTAGTGGTATGTATTTTAGACCAGAAGTTTTATACACTAAAACAAAAAGTACGTATGCTTCAATAGATTTTGATCAAACAAAATTAGAAGTTCCACTAATGATTGGGTTTGACATTATTAAACCTGTAAGTTTATTTGTTGGTCCATCATTTCAATACACTTTAGCTAATGAATTTGAAGGTTTTGATGTAAATAATATTGATGTTCAAAGTGATTTAGGAGTAAATTTTCAAGCAGGATTAGCTATACAATTGCATAGTCAAATACGTGTGAGTATCCGTTACGAAAAAGGTGTTTCTAATAATATTATGACTATTAAAGATGATACTAATGCAGTAATTGGTACGTTAGATACAAAACCAGAACAGTTGATATTAAGTTTTTCTTTGAGTTTGTAAAAAAAAATAATTGGATAAAACAAAACCCAAAACCTCTTCAGGTTTTGGGTTTTTTAAGTAATACAATTAAATAAGATCAATTTAATATGGAATTAAAAATTGAAATTTACTACTACTAACTAAATAAACAATAAATTGCCTTTAACAGTATTACTATCTCACTTATTACTACTACAAAGATAAATGCAGAAACTATATTAAATACTGATAAAAATCAGCCTTTTAGAAGTTTTTTTGAAAATAAAAAAAACTTCTAAATAACTGATTATTATGACAAATATCATCTTAAACCCCTCAATCTCCTCGTAACTTTGTAGTGTAAAATAGCAAGAGTTTTACTTAAAATTTAAAGAATTTATTATGAGTTATAATCGTAGAAGTTTTATAAAAATATCCAGTGTAGCTGGAGCTGGTGTAGCCCTTTCTCCTAAGCTTTCTAGCGGTCTTAAATCCTTTTTTAAAGAAGAAAAAAAGTCCTTAAAAGAAAGTGATTATACTAAAGTACCTACTGTTTGTGAAGTTTGCTTTTGGAACTGCGCAGGTTGGGTATATAAGGATAAAGAGGATAATATTAGAAAAGTGATTGGTAATGACATTGATCCACATTCAAACGGACGATTATGTCCAAGAGGAACAGGTGGATTAGGAATGTATTACGATGATGATCGTTTAAAAACACCTCTAATAAGAGTAGAAAAAGACGGTAAACAATCTTATAAAAAAGCAACATGGGAAGAAGCTTTTGATGTGATTGAAAAAAATATGAAAGGCATTGCTAAAAAATACGGTAAAGAAAGTATGGGATTGCTGTTTCATGGTAAAACAGGACCACATTTTGAACACTTATTTAAAGCTTGGGGTTCTGATACTATGGGAGAACCTGCAGGAGCACAATGTTTAATTACTCGTGAAGCTGGTTTTATTGCCACTTATGGTGCTGGTTTAGCATCTCCAGAACCTACGGATGTTAGAAATACGGACTGTTTAGTGCTTATTGGAAATCATATTGGTGAAAATATGCACAATGGTCATGTGCAAGAAGTTTCTACCTTAATAGATAGAGGAGGAACAATTATTACGGTTGATCCTCGTTTTTCTACCGTAGCATCACATTCCACCAAATGGTTACCTATAAAACCATCAACAGATATGGCGTTGTTATTGGCTTGGATGCACGTCTTAATAAAAGAAAAATTATACGATGTTGATTATGTAAACCAATATACTTATGGTTTGGAAGAATTAACAGCTCACGTTCAAAAATATTCTCCAGAATGGGCAGAAAGTATTACTACAATTCCAGCACAAGATATTTATAAAACGGCAAGAATGATGGGTGCTGCTTCACCACGAACAATTGTTCATCCTGGTCGTCATACTGCTTGGTATGGTGATGATACACAACGTACTAGAGCCATTGCTATATTAAACGCTTTGTTGGGTTCTTGGGGTAGAAAAGGCGGATTTTATTTTCCTGAAGCAGTTAAATTGCCTAAAGAAAAACATCCACCATTTCCAAAACCAAGATGGTCATGGAGAGATATTTCTGTGCAAAAACATAAAATGGCAATTATGGGAATTACCAATGAAATTTTGGATCATGCCTTACCAGAATACAAAGGACCTTTTAAAGTTAAGGGATTGTTTATTGCTGCTACCAATCCGTTACAATCTATTCCAGATGAAGCAAAAATTAAACGTGCTTTAGATAATCAAGAATTTATTGTGGTTGTAGATACTATGCCAAGTGAAATAACAGGTTATGCAGATGTAGTTTTACCTGAAGCAACCTATTTAGAACGTTTAGATCATATTAGAAAATCACATCATAGAAGTCCGAATATAGCCTTGCGTTATCCTGCTAAAAAACCAAAATACGATTCAAAACCTGGTTGGTGGATTGCAAGAGAAATAGGATTGCGTTTAGGATTACACGATTTTTATGAATGGGAAGATTTTGAAGAAGTTTTAGACTGGCAATTAAAACAAGTAGGTTCTTCAATGGAAGAAATGAAAAAAGTTGGTGTAAAACACTTTCCTCGAAAAACAGCAATGTATTTAGAAGATGGCGAAGAATATTGGTTCAATACCAATACAGGTAAAATTGAATTATTCTCTACTGATTTTGAAGAATGGGGTTATGATCCTATGCCAAAATATAAATCACACGGTGAAGCTCCTGGAGGTTTTTTAAGATTAATTTACGGAAGATTACCAATGCACACTTTTGGTAGAACTCTAAATAATCCTAACTTAAATGATTTGAAAAAAGAACCTAGTTTATGGATAAATCCTAAAATAGCTCGTCTTAATGGTATTGAAAACGGACAAGAAGTTTGGCTTCAAAATCCAAAAGGAAAAGTGAGTTCATTTCCTGTAAAAGTGCGTATTACAGAGCGCATTAGACACGATTCGGTTTTCTTACCTCACGGCTTTGGTAATAAAGGTAGAATTATGGTTGATGGAGAAGTACAAGAAATGAGTAGAACCTACGGAAGGGGAATTAGCGATGCCGAAATGATATCTAAAATTGAAATTGACCCAGAAACAGGAGGAACAGGTATGCGTAACAATTTTGTAATGTTGCTTACTGAAAAACCAAAACCAGTTAAAAAGAAAGCATTAAAAAAAGATGCAAAAAGTAAAGCTGTTAAAAAATCAGAAAAAAAAGAGACAAAGAAGAAAGATTCTTTAACGGATAAAAAAAATAAAAATCTAACTAAAAAAGAACATAAATCATGAGATACGGAATGGCAATAGAAATCAACAAATGTGTTGGTTGTGCAGACTGCGTAGTGGCATGTCAAACAGAAAACGATGTTCCTATTGGATATTCGAGAGATTGGGTTGTGGAGAAAGTAAGAGGAACGTATCCAGATGTTTTTCTTCATTTTGAAACACAACGTTGTAATCATTGTGAAGATACTCCTTGTGTGAGAACTTGTCCAACTGGTGCAAGTCATGTTATTGAAGGTGGCATTGTAAAAGTTACTCATGATGAATGTATTGGTTGTGGTGCGTGTATAGAAGCTTGTCCTTACGATGCAAGATATTTTCATCCTGATGGTTATGTAGATAAATGTACATTTTGTGACCATAGAGTGGAAGATGGTTTAAACCCTGCTTGTGTATCGGTTTGTCCAACAAGTTGTATGCACTTTGGAGATTTAGATGATCCAGATAGCGAAATAGCTAAACTTATCGCAAAAAAAGAAGGTTTTACTTTATTACCAGAAGCAGGTACTGCTCCACAAATTTATTATATAAAATAAACAAAAATGGAAGAACAATTATTAGTTAACGCAAGAGATATTCACGGATTATATCCTCACGTACACGTTTGGGGATTTCCAATTGCTGCGTATCTTTTTTTAGGAGGTTTGGCTGCAGGTATTTTATTATTTGCAACAATATATTACCTTAAAGGAAAGGCAGAAGATATGCCTTTTACCGTAAAAATAGCACCTATATTTACTTTTATCATTATTATGATTGGTTTATTTTTATTGGTTTTTGATTTACATCATAAATTATATGTATGGCAATTATTTTTAACTTTTAGAATAGAATCGCCTATGTCTTGGGGAGCTTGGACTTTGGTTGGTGTGAGTATTTTCTCTTTATTATGGCCATTGAGCTATATTGATGATATTGAATCTTATTTACATGAACGTAATTGGCGTAGATTAGATTGGCTGACCAATTTTATCAGAAATTTTATCCATAATTGGAAAATACCTCACTTTATCATCTTAACCTTTAGAAAATACAGAACATTCTTTGCTTATATTCTATTATTATTATCTGTTATTTTAGGTATTTATACAGGAATATTATTATCCGCTTTTAATGCGCATCCATTATGGAACAATTCCATTTTAGGTCCTTTATTCTTAACTTCTGGAGTTTCAACAGGTTCTGCCTTTGTGATGTGGTTGAGTAATAACAGAAAAGAACGCGCTTTAATGTCCACTATTGATATGGCTTTAATTGCCGTTGAATTATTCTTTATTGTACATATGATTATGGGAATGCAAGCAGGACCAGAAGCGTACAAACAAGCAGCTCATTTATTCTTAGGAGGTGATTTTACCGTAGTATTTTGGGTAGTTTTTGTAGGCTTTGGATTGGTTTTGCCGTTCTCTTTAGAAGCATTAGAATTAAAAGGATTTCATATTCATCCTGCAGTTCCAGCACTGTTAGTATTGTTTGGAGGTCTATTATTTAGAATAATTATGGTGCAAGCTGGTCAAATATCAGAATATCCATTTTAAAAAATTATAAAAATGAATACACACGTTAAAAATAAATATATGAATCCCTATCTCGCAGGAGTGATTATGGGATTGCTAATCATTACTGCTTACTATTTTGCAGGCGAAGGCTTAGGAGCAAGTGGAGGATATAGAGATGTTGCTATTGAAACTATTGATAAAGTAGCTCCAAGTTATGCTGAGAAAAATGCGTTTGTTGCACCTCATGTTTCAGGAGAAGAAAGTCCAATGCAAACTTGGTTGGTTTTTGAGCTTTTAGGCGTTATGTTTGGAGCAATTATCTCTGCTGCTTTATACGGAAGATTAAAATTGATGATTGGTAAAGCACCACACATCACCAATAAAAAAAGATTGATTTACGCTTTAATTGGAGGTGCGTTTTGGGGTGTTGGAACTCAATTAGGTAGAGGTTGTACTTCTGGTTTAGTACTTTCTGGAATTGCTGTTAATTCGCTTTCTGGTTATATAGGTCTGTTTGCTATTTTTGGTTTCGGATTTATATTTGCCTTTATCTTTAAAAGTATTTGGATACGAACTACTAAAACTACTAAAAAATAAATAATATGGGACCACTTTATCCACAAGAACTATTAAGTTCACAGTATAACCTTCTAATAGGATTTTTAATTGGTATTGGATTTGGATTTTTATTAGAAGCAGCAGGATTTACAAGTACTCGTAAATTAGCAGGAGTTTTTTATGGCTATGATGCAACGGTAATAAAAGTGTTTTTTACCGCAGCATTAACTGCTCTTATTGGTTTATTTATCCTTCATTTTATGGGATGGATTGACATTACCGCAACCTTTTTTCCAAAAACATTTTGGATACCAACCTTAATTGGTGGTGCAATTATGGGAGCAGGATTTATTATTGGAGGTTTCTGTCCTGGTACGAGTTTATCAGCTGCAGCTACTGGAAAAATAGATGCTATGGTGTTTATTATAGGAATATTGATTGGAATATTTGGATATATTTTCACCTCTGATTCTTGGGCTAATTTAAGAAAATCAGGAAATATGGGTAAAGTAAATGTAACCGAATGGCTTGGAATAAATGAAGGAGCATTTATCTTTATTTTTGTTGTTATTGCAGCCATTACCTTTGTTGGTTTTCAACGTTGGCAAGACCACTGGAAAGAAAAAATGAGTAAAGAAGATATAGACGATTTAGGAATTTAACAAATTAATTATGAAGCGAATAGAATTAATAATAATAGGAGCATTACTCTTTGTAGGTTTTATTGCCATCTTTATTCCAAATACAGAACCGTTTAAACATGTAATAGGAGAAAAAGAGTTAATGTACGAAACTAATAAGCAAGGTAGATACATCTCAACAGATGAAGTTGCCAAAGCAATTATGGAAGCTGATCCAAGTTTTTTAATCATTGATTTAAGAACGCCAAGTGAATTCAATCACTATACTATAGAAGGAGCAATCAATATTCCGTATGCAACCATAATGGATGATAAAAATTTAGATTATTTTAATCAAGATGTTTATACTACTGTTTTATTTTCTAACGGAACAAGCCTTGCAGATCAAGCATGGGTAAGATTAAGAAGTTATGGATATATTGGAAATAAAGTTTTAAAAGGTGGATTGAATGAGTGGTATAAAACCATCCTTAATCCTCAAAAACCGAAAGCTATAGATCCAATTACCAAAACAGAACAATATCAATTTAGAAAAGGAGCTTCTATTTATTTTACAGGAGCGCAAGAAATGGGTAGTTCTGGAACAGTAAAGAAAAAATCTAGAAAACCATTAGTGAAACGTAAGAAAAAAGCCGTAAGTGGTGGTTGTGGATAAACTAAAACGAAAGACAATGAAAAAAATAATCATATTTTTAAGTGCCATTTTAATGGCTGCTTGTAATCCCAAAGAAGGAATTACAGAAAAAGGAGTAAATCAAACCTGTGAAGCGAGTATTTTATCAAAAGACGATTTAGTAAATATGCTGTACAGTAAAGATTTAAAAGGAGTGCAGTTTATTGATATTAGAACGCCTCATAAATACGAAATTGGACATTTACCAAATGCTATAAATATGCCAATGAATAACTTTTTGAGTAAAAAGGAATTCAGTAAAATTAATAAAAATGATGTACTTATTCTTTACGGAGAAGATACTTCACAACCCAAAATGATGGCGTTAATGGCAGGTCATTTTACCAATAGTAAATTTTATATTGCTGGTGGAGGTTACGATTATATTAATAAACGAATTTTATCTGGTTACGGAATTCATTCAGAATTATATGATGATGAATTACCAATAGTCGATTTTAAAAATTCAGTGGAAGAACTAAAAAAACGGGTAGGAGGAAACGGTGCGAAAAGATCAAGCAAACCAAAATCTAAAAAACCATTAGTAAAACGTAAGAAAAAAGCCGTAAGTGGTGGTTGTGGATAGTCATTTTATTGATTGTTTCAATTTTTACTAAAATCATTTAATTAATAGAAAAATGAAAAAAATAAAATATAATAAATTTATAGTAGCACTAGTTTTAATTGCACTATTCCTTACATCGTGTAATCGAGAAGGGAATTATAAAGGAAAAGCTGTAGGGAAAACAGCAAATATAGATAGTATTGTAGCAGTTTCTAAAACAAAACCCTTAGCGGAATTGTATTACGAACATGGAAATTTTGTAAATACTAAAGATTTTCCTCCTATTGTAAATGCTACAAAAGTGTTTAAACATCAAAATGATTGGTTACTTATTGATATTCGCAATGCTACCGATTATGCAAAAGGTCATATTAGAGGAGCATATAATGTACAAAAAGACAGATTGATTGATTATTTAACGCAAACAAGAAATGCAGATGCCTATGAAAAAGTGGTGATAATTGATAATGACGGACAATTAGCAGCTTATGTTACTGGGATTTTAAGATATGCAGGATTTGATAATGTGTTTATGTTGTATTACGGAATGGCTGCATGGAATTCAAAATTCTCTGAACCACTAAAAAAAGGCTATAAAAAAGGTTATGATCAATTTATTGAAAAAGCTGTTGAAACCAATAAAGAAGAATCGCATAAAGAACATACAAAAAACAATAAATCGTTAGATGAATTGATTAAAGAAGTGCCAAAATTAGCAGATAGTTTGCCTACAAGTTTAATTGAACAACACGCAAGAGCTTTATTAAAGCAAGAACCACAAGTTATTTTGGTAACTTCTGATGCCTTCTTTAAAGCGTATAAAGAAAATCCAAATAAGTATTTACCTGTTTTTTATATGGATAATGAAAAGAAATTTAAAGAAGCACATATTAAAGGAGCAGCTCTGTACAAATCAAGAAAAGATTTGTCTTTAAATACCAAATTAACCCAATTACCAAAAGACAAACAAATTGTATTATATTGTAAAACAGGACATACCAGTGGTGTTGCTGCTGCATATTTGAATATGTTAGGTTATAAAGCAAAAAGTTTAACTTTTGGTTTTAATTCCTATGAAGGTGATGCCAAAGTTGTAGAAGATTATATTAATGATTATCCTGTAATTGAAGGAAAAAGTCCTTTTGAAATTAAAAAAACTAAAAAGAAAAAATAACCTTTTATATCAACAAAACCCTTGAAGCCTTAATATCCGTACGGATATTAAGGCTTCAAGGGTTCAACGAATAATTTTTTTAAACGGATATACCATAAATAAAAATATTTTTATCTCATAGTATGATATATTAATTATTTTATTGTATATTTGACATTGAAAATCAGTATATTGAAATATGAACAGAATAAAATTTATCTTACAAGAAAAAGGAATTAAGCAAATTTGGTTAGCAAAGCATTTAGAAAAAAGCTATAATATGGTGAATGCCTATGTGCAAAATAGGAGGCAACCTAGCTTAGAAGATTTGTTTAGAATTGCACAAATTTTAGATGTTTCTGTTACTGAATTATTAGCTGTTGATAATGAAAAACCCATATCTATGAAAACAACTATCTCCGAAGAAACTATCAATATTCCATTATTGGGAAATATAGCTTGTGGATTACCCATTTTTGCTGATGAAAATATGGAGGCTCAAGTACCTGTTTCCATTAAATTAATAAAAAAAGGCTTTCGCTATTTTTTATTAAGAGCAAAAGGGAATTCTATGAATAATGCAGGAATTAACGATGGTGATTTAGTGCTTATAAGGCAACAGCAACAAGCCGAAAATGGTGATAAAGTAGTCGCTTTAATTAATGATGAAGCAACCATTAAAGAATATCATCATAACGGGAAATTAGTGGTGTTAAAACCAAAATCTAAAAGTAAAAAATACCAACCTATTATATTATCAGATGATTTTTTAATTCAAGGTATTGTGGAATCTGTTATTGCTATTTAAATGCTGTAAAACAAAAAAATATTTCAAATTTATTTAGTGCATTTTGATCTTGGTATTAGTCCACGAGATTAACAGGTGTTAATAAAGGAATTGAACGTAAGTGAATCGCTAAAGAGGTCTCAAAAAGTGGGAACATTCAGTCAAAAGTGACAGAGTTAAAAGTAATATTTGTGAGAAAATTCAGTATTACATTTCACTCTCCAATTCCTTTTTAAAACGTGCTAGTTGTGTTTTAAAGTTTTCTGATTTTAAGCCTAATTCAGCTACAGCTTTTTCAATCATAAAACCTGTCTTTTTGGGTCTTTTAGCTTTTAAATTAAGTTTTTTACTGTCTATAGGTAAAATGAGGTCTTTGTTTAAGCCAAAAGTTTCTGCAACTTGAATAGCCATGTCATACACGCTTAATAATTCATTGCTCGATATGTGATAAACACCTTTTGCCTTTTTATTTACTACTTGTAAACAAGCGTATGCCAATTCGTTTACATAAGTTGGCATTCTGTATTGATCGGTTACAATATTGAGTGATTTATTATTTTCTAATGCTTCCTTTACCCATAAAACAAAATTACCTTTGGTGGAATTTTTGTTGTATCCATACAAAATAATTGTTCTTAAAATAGTGTAATCAATAGTAGATTTACGGATGTATTTTTCAGCTTTAAGCTTAGTTTCGCCATAAAAATTAACAGGATTTGTCTTATCGTCTTCTACATAAAATCCTTTTTTGCCTTTAAAAACAAAATCAGTTGAAATTTGTACTAAATGAATATCAAACTCTTTACAAGCGAGTACAATATTTTTAACTGTTTTAGTGTTTATCTCTTTACATTCTCTCTGTCTGAGTTCACAAGCATCTACATTGGTCATTGCAGCAGTATGAATAATAAATTGAGGTTGTACTTTTTTAATTAGTCTATAAATACCAGTTTCATTAGCTATATTGGTGCTTATATACTCGTAGCCTTTATCAAAAGTATTTCTGTTTTTTCCTTTTGAAGTAGCAACAACATCAAAATGATGTTCTACAAATAGTTTTACTAATTTCTGACCTAAAAGGCCGTTGCTTCCTGTTATTAATACTTTGGTTTTATTCATTTTAAAATAAGTCTCTTAATTTTTTAATTTGTACTGCACTTCCTAATACAATGAGTTTAGAGTTAGGAGCAAGTTCAATATTACTTTCTGGATTAATAATATACTGATTATCTGCTGTTTTAACACCAATAACTGAACAACCAGTTTTTTTACGTAAATCTAAATCTCTTAAAGTTTTATGTATAAATTCTTTAGGAAGCTCGTTTACAATGATTTCTTCTAAATTGGTAACGCAATCACCATCAAGTGAAAGCTTATCTACAAATTCAATAATGTCTGGTGAAACTACAAGAGAAGCCATGTGATCTCCTCCTAATTTGTCAGGCATAATGACGTTGTTTGCACCTGCAATTTTCAGTTTTCGTTCTGAGGTGTCATTTGAGGCTCTACTGATTAAAGTCGCATTTTTATTATATTGTCTAGCAGATAAAACCACAAATAAATTATCAGCATCGCTTGGTAAGGTGGTTATTAGATTTGCAGCCTTATAAATGCCTGCTTTTTGTAAAATTTCATCATTAGTAGCATCTCCTTTTACAAATAAAAAACCTGCTTCTTCAATTTCTGTTATCATTTTTTTATCACCTTCAATTACAATACAGGTTTGGTTGTGATTTCTTAATTTATGAGCTGCTTGTCTTCCGTTTCTACCATAACCGCAAACAATGGAGTGTCCTTTTAAAGTCTGAATTTTTTTTTGCATTCGTTTTGTTTTTAGTTCTTTAATAAGCTTTCCGTTTGCAATGTATTCCGTTAAAACGGAAACAATATACGCAAAAATTCCAATACTTGTAAAAATAAGAAAGATAGTAAACAGTTTTTCATTGTCATTTGATGGATGCACTTCCCCAAAACCAACTGTAGAAACCGTGATTACAGTCATATACAATGCTTCCACAAATCGATAATTACCAATAAACATATAGCCTAATACACCAATTCCTAATAAAGATATGGCAAGAATTAAAGCTCTATATATACTGTTTTTTATTTTCATATTTTTCTTAACGGAAGTAATTTAAACTACATTATAAATCAAATACAGAGCTTCTTTTAGTGTAAATCATATCTTTTAGTTTAAGTAAAAAAGCCAAAGTTAAATAAACTCCAAACGAAAGTCCCACAGTTACAAAAGAGATGTATATAAAAAACAATCGAACATTCTTTGCACGCATTCCTAATCTATCAGCAAAACGGGAAAGCACATTAAAGCCGTGTTGTTCAAAAAAATATTTTAAATCGTATATAAATTTCATCTTTTTTTTAAAAGAACAAAAATACTAAATACTTAATAAAAAGTGTGAAGAATTAATTTAAAAAAAAGGAATTAGATTAAGCAATATTTTGTAAATTGCAGCTCCAAATTTAAGGAAAATAATTATGGCAAAATTTGAAATAAAATTACCAAAAATGGGCGAAAGTGTAGCAGAAGCTACCATTACTGCTTGGCTAAAAAATGTTGGTGATTCTGTGGAGTTAGACGAAGCACTAGTTGAAATAGCAACAGATAAAGTAGATAGCGAAGTGCCAAGTGAAGTTGAAGGTACTTTAGTTGAAATAAAATATAATGTAGATGATGTAGTTGCTGTTGGTGAAACAATCGCAATTATTGAAACCGAAGGTGGAGCTGTTGAAACTCCTGTAAAAGTGGAAGAAACTAAAATAGAAACTCCTAAAGCAGCAACAGTAATAGAACAACAAATTACTCAAGTAAAAGAAACTACAAACGCTCCAATTGCAAAAACAGGAGCAAGTGGTAAGTTTTACTCTCCATTAGTTCGTAATATTGCAAAAACCGAAGGGATTTCCATGGAAGAATTAGAGTCAATTTCGGGTTCAGGTAAAGACGGTAGAGTTACTAAAGATGATTTGCTGAATTATATTGAAGGAGGAAGGAGTCAGTCTTCAGTTGGCAGTTTGCAGTCTTCAGTTGATAGTGAGCAGTCTTCAGTTGGCAGTGGTCAGTCTTCTGCTATTGTTTCTAAGGAGCAAAAATCAAAACCAAAAGTTGTTAAAGAAGGTGATGAGGTTATTGCAATGACTAGAATGGGTAAAATGATAGCACATCACATGGTTGCTTCTGTGCAAACTTCTGCGCATGTACAATCTTTTGTTGAAGTTGATGTAACCAATGTTGTTAAATGGAGAAATAAAGTAAAAGATGCCTTTTTAAAACGCGAAGGTGAAAAAATTACGTTTACACCTATTTTTATGCAAGCTATCGCTAAGGCATTGAAAGATTTTCCTATGATGAATATTTCTGTTGATGGAGATAACATCATTAAACATAAAAATATAAATTTAGGTATGGCAGCAGCTTTACCTGATGGAAATTTAATTGTTCCTGTAATTAAAAATGCAGATCAATTGAATTTAGTTGGTATGACAAAGCAAGTCAATAGTTTAGCTGTAAAAGCTAGAAGCGGTAAATTAAGTCCAGATGATATTCAAGGCGGAACATATACTGTAACCAATGTTGGAGGATTTGGTTCTATTATGGGAACACCAATTATCAATCAACCTCAAGTAGGGATTTTAGCACTTGGAGCTATTAGAAAAACACCAGCAGTTATTGAAACGCCAGAAGGTGATTTTATAGGTATTCGTCATAAAATGTACTTATCTCACTCTTATGATCATAGAGTGGTAAATGGTGCTTTAGGCGGAATGTTTGTTAAAAAAGTAGCAGATTATTTAGAAGCTTGGGA
>CAZYKN010000006.1:0-2184 GCA_964648135.1 uncultured Flavobacteriaceae bacterium | reverse complement strand
ATAATTGCACCTAAAGTTCCAACAGCATAACCAACCACAGCTAATAAAACACCAACAGTTGCTAAAGACGGATGAAAAGCAGAGGCTACAATAGGAGCAGAGGCAGCACCACCAACGTTCGCCTGACTTCCAACAGCTAAGAAAAAATATGGAGCTTTAATCAGTTTGGCAACAATAATAAGAAGTATAGCGTGAATAGCCATCCAAACTACACCAATAGCAACCAAGCCTAAATTGTCAAAAATCATGGTTAAGTCCATTTTCATACCAATAGTTGCAACAAGGATGTAAATAAAAACAGAACCGAATTTACTCGCTCCTGCACCTTCGTAATTTCGTGCTTTTGTAAACGATAAAACAATGGCGATAATGGTTGCAATACTAATCATCCAAAAGAAAGACGAGCCTAAAAATGTAAAGGAATTTTTAAGTGTTTCATTTTCCATTGCGCTTAAAGTTGATTTGAAAAAACCACTTAAATAACCTGCTCCAAAATGAGAAAAACTAACCGTTCCAAAGGCAATAGCAGCCATAATCATCATATCAGTAACCGTAGGATTTCGTTCAACTTCTTCGCTAAATTTAGAAACTTTTTCTTTTAAAGCTTCAATTGCAGTGGTATCGGAATTTAACCATTTATCAATTTTTTTAGTTTTTCCAATTCCAATAAGTAGTAATGCCATCCAAATATTGGCCACAACAATATCTACAAAGACCATTCCTCCATATAATTTCTGATTAAAACCATAAACTTCTAGCATGGCAGTTTGATTTGCTCCACCACCAATCCATGATCCTGCTAAGGTTGCTAAACCACGCCAAACCGCATCAGCACCAGCACCTCCAACAGTTTCTGGTGAAACGGTAGAAATTAACAAAATAGCAATTGGTCCGCCAATAATAATACCAACAGTTCCTGTAAAAAACATAATCAATGCTTTTGGTCCTAAACTAAAAACCGCTTTTAAATCTAGGCTTAAAGTCATTAATACCAAAGCTGCAGGAAGTAAATATCTACTTGCTACAAAATACAAACTAGAATGATGTTCAATAACCTCGTTGACTGAATTTGTTGTAGTCCATTCAGGTGAAATTATTCCTAAAGTAGTGAGTAATGCAGGCAACATATACGCCATAAATAAAGCAGGTACAATTTTATAAAAAGAAGCCCAAAAGCCCGTTTTTTTTGAGGAAGTAAAAAAGATAAATCCAAGACTTATCATTAATAAACCGAATACTATGGTGTCGTTTGTAAAAAGTGGTTTCATCATATTTAATTTAATTTTTCTCTATGTCTCTCTGTGTATCTCTGTGTTCCTCAGTGAATCTCTGTGTAACAAATAACCAAAAACAACATTATAATTTTCCTCCGTGTAACTCTGTGTTCCTCCGTGCCTCTCTGTGCAACAACAAACTCAGTGCAACAACCAACCAAAAACATCAATTCAATTTTCCTCCGTGTATCTCTGTGTTCCTCTGCGTATCTCTGTGCAACAACCAAAACAACAATTTAATTTCTCCGTGTAACTCTGTGTTCCTCCGTGCCTCTCTGTGCAACAACAAACTCAGTGCAACAACCAACCAAAAACATCAATTCAATTTTCCTCCGTGTATCTCTGTGTTCCTCTGCGTATCTCTGTGCAACAACCAAAACAACAATTTAATTTCTCCGTGTAACTCTGTGTTCCTCCGTGCCTCTCTGTGCAACAACAAACCAACAACAATCTCTGAGTAACAATAAACCCACAAAAACCGCTAAGATAAAAAATAAATCCATTTTATAAATATAAAAAGACAAGCAATATGTATCTTTGTGATTAATAAAAATAAAACAATGAGAAAACACATCCAATTAATCGTATTACTAATAAGTTTACAGCTATTTGCTCAACAAGGAGGTATGTGGATACCTTCGCAATTAGAAGGAATGAACGAAAGAGAAATGACTGCTCTAGGCTCAAAAATAAAAGCAAGCGATATATACGCAGTTGATAAACCAAGTTTAAAAGATGCTATTGTGCATTTTAACGGAGGTTGTACCGCAGAAGTAATTTCTAGAAAAGGATTATTACTCACCAATCATCATTGCGGTTTTGGAGCAATTCAATCGCATTCTACAACAGAACACAATTATTTAACTGATGGTTTTTGGGCAATGAAAGCTAAAGATGAATTGGCAAATCC
>CAZYKN010000005.1:7427-17397 GCA_964648135.1 uncultured Flavobacteriaceae bacterium | reverse complement strand
ACTATGAGTACAAAAATTATTGATGTAACAGGTGATGAACCCGTAATTACCAAAGGAGTTATTCCAGAAAGAGCTGTGGTTATACCAGGAAGTTATACTAAAGAATTTAAAGCAGGAAAATTTAATGTGCCTTGTGCTTTAATTATTGGACAACGTAAAGAAAGTACTAATAAAAAGACTTCATTAAACGATGCCTTGCGTGAAAATGATGTTGCTGTTTAAAAATTGAGTGATGAAAATAGGATTTGATGCAAAAAGAGCGTTTCATAACGGAACTGGTTTAGGAAACTATTCCAGAGATTTGTTGCGTATTTTAGCGAAATATTATCCTAATAATCATTATTTTTTATACAATCCAAAAAAAGCAAAACAGCTACGGTTTAAATTAGCCGATAACCAAAGTGAAATCTTACCTAAAGGTAAATTTTGGAGAAAGTTTTCTTCTATTTGGAGGCAAAAGACCATTGTTAAACAACTTATTGATGATAAAATAGAAATTTATCACGGTTTAAGTGGCGAATTACCTAAAGGAATTGATAAAACAAACATCAAAACCATTGTAACCATACACGATTTAATTTTTGTTCGTTATCCAGAGTTGTATTCTTTTTTTGATAGAAAAATTCACTTTGCAAAGTTTAAACATGCAGCAGAAATTGCCGATATTGTGATTGCAATATCAGAGCAAACAAAACGTGATATTGTGGAATTTTTAAAGATAAATCCCAATAAAATAAAAGTAGTTTATCAAGGTTGTAGCGATGCTTTTAAAAAGGAATATCCAACAGCTTTTATTCAAAAAACTAGAGATAAACACCATTTGCCAAGTGAGTTTATTTTAAATGTTGGCACTATAGAAAAGCGTAAAAATTTGTTAAGTATTGTACAAGCAATTAAAAATATAGATACTAAATTGGTGGTTGTTGGTAGTGACAAATCGGCTTATGCTAAAGAAGTCAAACAATATATTATTGACAATAAATTATCTGATAAAGTAATTTTCTTAAAGCAAGTGGTATTAGAAGAATTGGCAGTAATTTATAAATTAGCCACTATTTTTGTGTATCCTAGTATTTTTGAAGGATTTGGAATACCTATAATTGAAGCATTATATTCAAAAACGGCTGTAATTACTTCAAAAGAAGGTTGTTTTAGTGAAGCAGGAGGGAAGTATTCTGTTTATGTAAATCCGTTGCACATTACGGAATTAGAAGATGCTATTACTGATTTATTGGAAAACCCAAAAAAAAGAACTAAAATAGAAGAAAGCGGATTGCAATATGTGCAAAAGTTTAATGATGAGGTTATTGTGGAGGGAGTTTATAGGTTATATTTATGAAAAAGAAAAAAGTAGTGATTGATGTAGAAAGAATGAAATATTCTTTTACAGGTTTACATAATTATTGTGAAAACCTTTATGTTAATTTGCTAGAACAGAATCAAGAAGATTTTGAGTTTAGTTTTTTTACCCCAACTTCTGTCGAGTTATTATCTCATGTGAACCGAATTGATTGTAGCCTTAAAGATAAATTTTTGTTAACCAAAAGTAAAGATTTTGATTTATGGCATATTACATATCAAAATTCTAAATATGTACCAATAAATAATGTAAAGATTGTTTTTACTATTCATGATTTGAATTTTTTATATACTGATAAATCAGAATCTAAAAAGAGAAAATTATTAAAAAAAGTTCAAAAAACAATTGATAAATCGGCTTATATAACAGTTATTTCTAATTATGTTTTAAGCGATGTAAAAAAGCATTTAAACATTCAAAATAAACCTATTCAAGTAATTCATAATGGTGTGGATTTAAAAAAATTCCCTAATTTTAATACTCCTAAAATCAGACCAAAAAAGAAGTTTCTTTTTACGCTAGGGACTGTTTTATATAAAAAAAATTTTCATGTTTTGCCTAAATTAATTGAAGGATTAGATTATGAATTGGTAATAGGAGGTATTCATCCAAATGCAGAATATATTAATTTTTTAAATTCTGAAATTAAAAAATATCATGTTCAAGACAGAGTTGTATTAACTGGAGCATTATCAGAAGAAGAAAAGTATTGGTATATAAAAAACTGTACAGCCTTTGTTTTTCCATCGTTATCAGAAGGTTTTGGAATTCCTCCAATTGAGGCTATGTTAATGGGTAAACCAGTTTTTTTATCAACACATACTAGTTTGCCTGAAATAGGAGGAGAAGTTGCTTATTATTTTGAGTCTTTTGAAAAAGCACAGATGCAAAAAGTTTTTATTGATGGTATGAAAGATTTTACCATAAATAATAAAGCGGAATCAACTATTGCTTGGGCTAAACAATTTAATTGGGATAAAGCATCAAGAGAATATATAGAAGTTTATAGAAAAACGCTTAATGTTTTACAAAAAACAAAAGAGCAACATACAGTTTCTAAAGAACCTATTACTGCTTTAATTATTACATATAATGAAGAGGAAAATATTGAAAATGTATTAAAGAATGTTCATTTTGTTGATGAAATTGTAGTTGTAGATTCTTTTAGTACTGACCGTACCTTAGAAATAATAGCAAAGTATCCTAGAGTAAAAGTTTTACAAAAAAAGTTTAATAATTTTTCTGAACAACGAAATTTTGCTCTTAAACAAGCTCAAAATGATTGGATTTTATTTATAGATGCGGATGAGTATTTATCAGCTGAATTAATATCAGAAATTAAATTGGTTGTAAACAAAAACAATAAATATGTTGCCTTTAGTATTATTAGAGATAATTATATTGGTCATAAATTGATTAAACATAGTGGATGGCAAAATGATAAAGTATATCGCCTTTTTAATAAAAAAGAAGCACACTATAATCAGAAAAAATTAGTTCATGAAACTCTTTTGTTTTCAGGAAAATCTAAATTACTAAAAAATCATTTAACGCATCATACTTTTTCAAGTTATAAAGAATATAAAAGAAAACTAAAACTATATTCAGAGCTAAAAGCTTTAGAATTGTATAAAGAGAATTTTGTTCCAAATTGGTATCATCTAAAAATAAAACCACTTTATCGGTATTTTTATCATTATATTATTAGATTAGGATTTTTAGATGGAAAAAATGGAAAATTAATAGCTAAAATTAACGCTTTTGGTATTCGAAATAGGTATAAAGAACTCAAAAAATTATATGAAAAATATAAAATTGATAAATAAAACTTTAGTTGTTTTAAAAGAAGCAAAAGTAATATTATATCCTACCGATACCGTTTGGGGAATAGGTTGTGATGCAACTCAAGAAACTGCGGTTAATAAAATTTTTAAAATTAAAAAACGGAGTGAATCAAAAAGTTTAATAGTTTTAGTTTCTAATATAGAAATGCTTGAAAATTATGTTATAGATGTTCCTGTTAGGATTAAAAAATATTTAAAGTCTGTAAACCAACCAGTAACTATTATTTATAAAGCCTCAACCAAACTTGCAAAAAACGTAATAGCTAAAGACGGAACGGTCGCTATTAGAATTGTGAGCAATGGTTTTTGTAATGATTTAATCAAAAATTTTAAAAAACCAATTGTTTCAACATCAGCAAATTTAGCTACTTTCCCAACTCCATCATCATTTAATGAAATTGATGATGTTATTAAACAAAAAGTCGCTTTTATTGTTGATTTTGATAAAAATAATATTTCTTCAAAACCTTCTAAAATTATTAAATTTGAGGGTGATAAAATTAGAGTACTTAGGAAATAGTTTCTAAGTTAAAGAAATGATCTAATTTTTTAAAAATTATTTTTTCATCTAGCGTATTTTTAAAAAACTCTTTAGCGTTAGTAGCTTGTTTAAAATAAAAATCTTCATCAGAAATTAGTTTTTGAATATAATTAGAAAAATCATTTTCATTATTTGTTGCTAGGCAACCATTATTAATTTTACAAAGTAATCCATCAATACCACGTTCATTGCAAACTACTGGTTTTCCATAAGATAAAGATTCTACTACTTTTATTTTTAAACCTGTTCCGCTAAGCATCGGACATATAGTAATTTTAGATTTTTCATAAAAAATATTTAGATCTTCCGCAAATCGTATTTTAGTTACGTTTTCAATATCTGGTATAGAATCACAGATTCTTCCTACAACAGTAATATTTATATCTTTAGGTAATAAAGGGTAAACTTTATCAAAAAACCATTGAGCGGAATTTACATTATGCGGATTATTACTAGCAACATAAAAAATATCTATTGGATAATTTGTAGTTAAAAGGTTACTTTTATTTTTAACTCCATGTGGAATGGTTATAATATTTTTTAATGGTAAAAACTGACTAAAAATAAAATGTTCATCATTAGATATTGTCCAAATAAAATCAAATTTATTTAAGAGGTTTATTTCCGTTTCAAAGGAGTTTCCAAGTTTAAATTTTTTGTGTGACAAAAATTGTGCTGTAAAAAAATCATGGGTATCTACAATGGTTTTAGCTCCTTTTAAGAGTTTTTTATTTGTTATGTATTTTGAATATAAAACATACGATATTAAAATATAGTCATACGTATTCTCTTTTAAAATACGTTCAAAATCATTTTGTTGTCCAACTCCTAAGGCATCAAATAATTTAGTTCCTTTTTTAAATATTTTAGGTATAGAATGTTTAAAGAGATATGTAAGTCCACTTCTTTTTCGTTCGCTTACTAAATAACCTTTATGTATTATTTTTTTATTTTCTAGAGAAGAAATATCTTCTAGTGTAAAATTTTCATTCTTGGCATATTTTTGTTTTGTTTCTCCAACAAAATCAATTTTAAAATTTCTACTATTAAAATAATGTAATAATTTATTGGCTCTTGCATTATTTCCTTGATTAATCATTGCAGGATTATCTGGATAAAAATATAGAATTTTTTTCATAAAAAATAAAATAGAATTAGTTTACAAAAATAGTTATTATATATTCATATTTAATTATTTTTGTTGAAATTTGAAATTAAGGTGTTAATGAAACATAAAATTATTCTTTTTATAAAATCCTACAAACCAGATTTTTTAATCTTATTAAAATTATTGGAAAGTATAGAAAGGTTTAATGTAGATAAAATTCCTGTTTATTTATCGGTTAACGATGAGGATTTTGATTTCTTTAACGAGCATATCAAAAGTAAATTAACCCTATTAAAAGATAGTGATATTGTCAAATGTTCTATCCAAGACCCTTGGCGATATCAACAAATAATCAAATCTTCAGTCTATAAACTTCAAATTTGCGAAGACTATTTGTGTTTGGATTCAGATAGCTTATTTATAACTAAGTTTTATAAAAAAGATTTTTTATATAATGATTCAACTCCTTATACTGTAATGCATGAGGCTAAATCATTTCAAGAAACTATGGAGCGAATAGGTTTAGATTCTAAGACCTTGTTTTTTAAAGAAGCAGTTATAGCAACTCGTAAAGTTTTAAATATTAACGATACTGATAAAATATGGGATTATGGTCCTTCACCGTATTTATGGTCAACAAAAGTTTGGGAAGAAATTGAAAAAAGTTTAGCGAAAAAAGATAAAAATTTAGAAACCTTATTGATGGAAATTAATGAATTTTCCGATCCTAGTGAAAATGTAATTTATGGTGAATATCTTAGAATAAATAAACCGATAGAACTAATTGCTATTGATCCATTTTTTAAAGTCTATCATTATAAAAAACAATTTCTTTTAGAACAAAAATTTCATAAAATAGAAAAATTAAATAAAATTTATTTAGGTGTTATTTTTCAAAGTAATTGGAAAAGAAGTCTTTTTGATAGCATAATACATTTGTTTAAGTAATATTTTATTTTAAATCTTTTAAAATATTTTATAGAAAAAGCTCTAAAATCATTAGATTTGCCAATAATACAAAAGAAATAAAAGAATGATGCAATATAAATTTAGTGTATTTTTTAAACTTGTAAGGAAGATATTTTTTGTATATCTTACTATACTTAGTATGTTTATGATATTTCGGCTCTTATTATTGTTTTTATATGGTGATTTTTCTGAACTCAAAGAGAGTAAAATTGAAATTTTAAAAGCCTTTTATGTAGGTGCTAAATTTGACACGTCTGTTGCTACGTATGGCATATTGCCAATATTTGTTTACGCCTTATTTTTTAGTATATTTTATTTTAAAAAAAATCAAAAAGCATTTCAGTTTTTTTTAAAAATATCAAAATGGTATTTTATAATTATTTCTATGTTGTTTTTAGTAATTTCTATAATAGATTATTTCTTTTATGGTTATTTTCAAACGCATATAAGTCCTTTAATATATGGTTTAAAAAATGATAAGACTAATGCTATATTAATTTCAATGTGGACAGATTATCCAGTTATAAAAATAGTATTAACTTTACTATTGGCTTTTTATATTTTTAAGTTAATTTATACTAAAATTTTTTCAAAATTAACACACAAACTTATTTCATTTAAAAAGTTTAATCCTATTGTTGTAGTTTTAATATTGGGTACTTATTTTTTAGGAATGAGAGGTTCAATAGGTATGTTTCCTTTAAGGTTGGATCATACCTCAATATCAACAAATACATTTGTAAATGAACTGGTGTTAAACGGCCCTTTTGCACTTAAATTAGCAAATGGTTTGAAAAGTGAAACATCATTAATTCATATAGATTCAGCAAAAACATTAAAAAATTATAACTTTAAATCTAAGCATGAAGCATTAAATTTATATTTAAATAAAAACATCTCAAGAACTACAACTTTAAGTAAGGCGCTAACAACTGTAACAAAAAAAAATAAATTTTTAGAAGAAAATCCTCCAAACGTGGTGTTTGTGTTAATGGAAAGTTTAAGTAAGCATTATCTTGATTTACATTCAGAAAACTTTAATATTTTAGGAGAATTAAACAATGAATTGCCTTTTTGTTATACATTTAAAAATTTTTTATCAGCAAAAAATTTAACTGTTGAAACTCTTGAAAGTATTCTTTTAGGAACACCAAAAGCACCAATATCACAATCTCAGTATTATAATTATCACTTTAAATCTTCTGTAGCTAACCCTTTTAAAAATGCAGGTTATGAGACAACTTATTTAACTGGAGGACAATTAGGTTGGAGAAACACAGGTAGGCTTATAGAAAATCAAAATTTTGATAAAATACAAGGTTTTAGTTTTTTGGAAAAAAAGTTTAAAAATCCAGAACATTTTACTTGGGGTGTTCATGATGAGTATTTATATAAACATATATTTGATGTTTTAACAAAAACAAATATGCCTCAATTTATTTTTACTTTAACTGTAAGTAATCATACACCTTATAGCTTGCCAAAACATTTTGTAAAACCCAATTTAAAAATACCTAGTAAACTTAAAACACGATTAATTTCAAAAGAAAATATAGCTTTAAAGAATTTTATATCGTTTTATTATTCCGCAAATGAATTTGGTAAGTTTGTAAATAAAATCAGAAATTCTCCTTTAGGAGATAATACTATAATAGTTGCAACTGGAGATCACAATGAAAGAGGGATGTTTAGTTATAAAACGGATGAGTTGTTTTTAAAAAGGAGTGTACCGCTAATTATGTATATTCCAAAAAAATATCAGCCTTCTTTTGTAAATTTAAAACGATTTGCTTCACATAAAGATATTTTTCCAACTGTTTTTAATTTAGCTTTGTCAAAAAAGGATTATATAAAAACAGGCAATGATTTGTTTTCTGAAAAAGAAACTGATTTCTTTGCAATTAATGATTATATTACTGCGAGTGATAAGAATGGAGTGGTGATTTTAGAGAATAATAAAAAACCACTTTTTTATAAATGGAAAGATACTTTGAATTACAAAGGTTTAAAGCCTGTTGATTTAAAAAAATATCCAGAATTGCAATTATTAAAAAGAAAGATGCAAGCACAAGGTGCTGTTATGATGCTTAACTTTCAAGATGAAATAATTTTAAAAAATAAATCCACGAAGTGAAACAAATTAACTACCAAAAAGCACTTCAAAATACTATTTTTGAATATATTGCCAATGCAGCAACACAATTAAACGTAGAAACCTACGTAATTGGTGGTTTTGTACGTGATTTTATTTTACAACGAGGTACAGCAAAAGATATTGATGTAGTATGCGTTGGTAACGGAATTAATTTAGCCAAAAAAGTAGCCTCATTGCTCCCAAACAAACCTAAAGTACAAGTATTTAAAACTTATGGAACAGCAATGCTTCGTTACAAAGAGGTTGAAATTGAATTTGTTGGAGCTCGAAAAGAATCTTATACTAGAGATAGTAGAAACCCAATAGTAGAAAGTGGTACACTACAAGATGATCAAAACCGAAGAGATTTTACGATTAACGCACTGGCAATTAGCTTAAATAAAGTAGATTACGGTAATTTGTTAGATCCGTTTAACGGAATTCAAGATTTAAAAGATAAAATCATCAAGACACCTTTAAATCCAGATATCACCTTTTCTGATGATCCTTTACGAATGTTACGTGCCATAAGATTTGCCACACAATTACAATTTAAAATTGATGAAGAAACCTTGCTATCTATCAAAAAAAATGCAAAACGATTAGAAATTATAACTCGTGAACGCATAGTAACAGAGTTTAATAAAATTTTGTTGAGCGAAAAACCTTCCATCGGTTTAAAACTGCTCTATCAAACGGAATTATTGCAACAATTTTTGCCAGAATTAACAGCATTACAAGGTGTTGATGTAAAAAATGGACAAGCACATAAGGATAATTTTTACCATACTTTAGAAGTAGTAGATAATATTTCTAAAACAACTGATAAGCTTTGGTTGCGATGGACAGCCTTGTTGCACGATATTGGAAAAGCACCAACAAAACGTTTTGAAAAAGGCAATGGCTGGACTTTTCATGGGCATGAATTTATAGGCTCTAAAATGGTTCCTAAAATTTTTAAACGACTTAAAATGCCATTGAACGATAAGATGAAATACGTTCAAAAATTGGTTTTATTAAGCTCTAGACCTATTGTTATTGCTACTGAAGTTGGTGATTCTGCTGTAAGAAGATTGGTCTTTGACGCAGGAGAAGATATTGAAGACCTGTTAATTCATTGCGAAGCAGATATTACCACAAAAAACAAAGACAAACTTAAACGTTATCTAAACAATTTTAAAATTGTACGCCAAAAAATTAAAGAAGTAGAAGCACGTGACCATATTCGTAATTTTCAACCTCCAATTTCAGGTGAATTGATTATGAATACCTACAACTTAAAACCTTGTAGAGAAATAGGAGTAATTAAAGAAGCCATTAAAGAAGCCATACTTGATGGCGAAATTGCTAATGAATATGATGAAGCTTACCTGTTTATGGAAAAGAAAGCGAAAGAGTTGGGATTGTAATTTAAAATTAAGTACAAGAATGAAAAATGTTTTAGTATATTTTATAGGTCTAATCATATTATTTAGCTGTAACAATAAACCAATAAAAGCCAAGGTAGAAGTGATACCTTACGCCATTGTTATTCACGGTGGAGCAGGAAATATTACACCAAATAATTTTTCAAAAGCAAAGCAAGAACAGTATAAAAAAGTATTAAATAAAGCATTAGAAAAAGGCTATACAGTTTTGGAAAAAGGAGGAACTTCAATAGATGCTGTGCAACAAACAATATCCGTTTTAGAAAATTCTCCATTATTTAATGCAGGTAAAGGAGCAGTATTTGATTCCGATGGGAAAAACAGATTAGATGCATCTATTATGGATGGAAAAACACTTCAAGCAGGAGCAGTTGCAGGAGTAAGCAATATTAAAAATCCCATTGTATTAGCAAAAATGGTATTGGATAAATCCAAGCACGTTTTATTATCTGGTATTGGAGCTGAAAAATTTGCAGAACAAAATCATATTCAGTTTGAAGATGATGCGTATTTCTATACTAAACGTCAAGCAGATTATTTAAAAAAAGTACAAAAACGTGAACGAGAGGAGAGTTTGCAGTCTTCAG
>CAZYKN010000005.1:2687-7327 GCA_964648135.1 uncultured Flavobacteriaceae bacterium | reverse complement strand
AAAAATACGGTACAGTAGGTTGTGTTGCTCTAGATAAAAACGGAAATCTTGCTGCAGGAACATCAACAGGAGGACTGACCAATAAAAAATTTGGTAGAATTGGAGATTCACCTTTAATTGGAGCAGGAACTTATGCAAATAATGCAACTTGTGGTGTTTCATGTACTGGAATTGGTGAATATTTTATTAGAACTTTAGCAGCTCATGAAGTTTCTAATTTAATACAATATAAACAATTGTCAGCTAAAGCAGCTATTCAAGAAGTTATTCATACGCAAATTGATACACTTGGTGGAGTAGGAGGTATGATAGTTTTAGATCATAAAGGCAATATTGCATGGGATTTTAATACTAGCGGAATGTTTAGAGCCTATAAAAAATCAACTGGAGAAAATGAAATTGCTTTTTTTAAAGAAAAAATGGTTACTAAATTACAATAAAAATAAAGTATTTAGCAAAAAATGCCCTCTATTTAAAATTCAACATTCAAAATTCATCATTTTAAAACAAAAAATGTATTTTTGACAAATTCTAAAAAGCTATGCAATTTAAGTATCCAGAAATTTTATACGCCTTACTTTTACTGCTCATACCTATTTTTATACATCTTTTTCAATTAAGACGTTTTGAAAAAGTTGCTTTTACCAATGTTGCTTTTCTTAAAAAAGTGGAGTTACAAACTCGTAAAAGTGCTCGTTTAAAAAAGTTTTTAATTTTATTAACTCGTTTAGGGTTGTTTGCTGCGTTAATTTTGGCTTTTGCACAACCGTATTTTAGCCAAAATAAAAAACAACTTCAACCTAAAATTGCACTCTATTTAGATAATTCTTTAAGTATGCAAGCTAAAGATGGTACAAATGAATTATTTAAAAATGCTATTCAGAAAATTATTTCTAATTTTAACGAAAACTCTAGTCTTACCGTTATTACAAATGATAATGTATATGAAGATTTAAATAATAAGGAGTTAAAAAATCAATTGCTATCACTTAAATATTCTCCATTTTCAAAGGATTTGAATACGGTTTTATTACAAGCAAATAACAAGTTTAAAAAGAATAAAAACACTCAAAATCATTTATTATTAATATCAGATTTTCAATCTAAAAATATTAAACAGGAAATGCTGTTAAATAAAGATATTCAGTACTCTTTTGTGCAATTAAAACCGCAAAATCCTAAAAATATTAGTATTGATAGTGTTTTTATTGAAAAACAAAACGGATTAGATATTCATTTAAAAGTACGACTAAAAAGCTATAATGCTGTTAATGATAATTTGCCAGTTTCATTGTATAAAGACCAAATTTTAACTGCAAAAACAAGCATTGCATTAGAAAAAAACAAAACCAATGAAGTTTATTTTAAAATTCCTTTTACCGATTCGTTTAACGGGAAAATCCATATAGACGATTCTAATTTAGCATTTGATAATGATTTGTTTTTTAGTATCAACAAATTAGAAAAAATCAATGTGTTGGCTATTGGCGAAAAAAATCAATTTTTAACCAAAATTTATTCAAAAACAGAATTCAATTTTACCAACAATAAATTAAATCAAGTTGATTATAACAGTATTGCAAAACAACATTTAATTGTATTGAATGAGTTGAGAATAATTCCAATTTCTTTACAAGAGACTTTAAAAAAGTTTGTTAAAAATGGAGGAAGTTTAGTATTTATTCCGTCTGTAAAAGCAAATTTAGCCAATTACAATCAGTTTTTTAATAGCTTAAAGATGGGTAGTATAAATGAAGAAATTACTGCTGAACACAGTGTAAATTCCATTAATTTTTCACATCCAATACTTAATAATGTATTTGAAAAACGAATTAAGAATTTTCAATATCCAACCGTTAAAACAGTATATGCTACAAGTTTTAAAAATCAAAGTGCTATTTTAAAATTAGACAATCAACAAGCGTTTGTTTCTGAAATAAAATCTCAAAAAGGTAAAGTTTATTGGTTTGCATCTGCAATTAATCAGCAAAATGCTAATTTTAAAAATTCACCTTTAATAGTGCCTATTTTTTATAATTTTGGGAAACAGAGTTTCCAAATATCCTCATTGTATTACACCATTGGAAAACAAAATAAAATAGCAATAAAAACCACAATTAATAAAGATGAGGTGCTCAAAGTAAGTTCATTAGATAAAAGTAGATTGAACGAACAATTTATTCCGTTACAACGTGTTTATCAACAAAAAGTAGTTTTAGAAGTTGATGAAAATCCGTTAGTTTCTGGATTTTATCAAGTGGTAAAAAACAATAAAACGCTTCAAAATTTAGCCTTTAATTACGATAGAGAAGAGAGTGAAACTGCGTATTCAAATTTAGAAAGTATTAAAAAACAATATCCAAATATTCAATTATCTAGTAGTATTCAAGAGACTTTTCAACAACTTAAAGAAAATTACCAAGTAAAATCGTATTGGAAATGGTTTGTGTTATTGGCTATATTATTTTTAATAATTGAAGTATTATTGATTAAATTTTTAAAAAAATAAACAATGAAAATCCTTTTAAAATCTGCAAAAATTATAGACAAAAGCAGTAAATATCATTTACAAGTGAACGATATTTTAATTGAAAAAGGGATAATTATTAAAATTGCAAAAAATATCTCTAAGCCAAGCAATGCACAAGTTGTTGAATTAGAAAATTTACATATTTCAAACGGTTGGTTTGATACATCGGTTTCTTTTGGAGAACCTGGTTTTGAAGAACGTGAAACCATAGAAAACGGTTTAAAAGTTGCACTAAAAAGTGGTTTTACAGCCATTGCGCTAAATTCAAATCCTGTTATTGATAATAGTGCTTCCGTTACTTTTTTAAAGTCAAAAGCTAAAGAAAGTATGTGTGATTTATATCCTATTGCTTCCCTTTCAAAAGGAGCACAGTCTAATGAATTAGCAGAGTTATACGATATGAAAAATGCAGGAGCAATAGCTTTTGGAGATTTTCAAAAATCCATTTCAAATGCCAATTTATTAAAAATAGCCTTGCAATATGCTCAAAATTTTAACGGATTAATTTTAAGTTTCCCACAAGATAATAGCGTTGGAAAGGGGTTTGTAAACGAAGGTGAAAATAGTGTAAAACTAGGCTTAAAAGGAATCCCCAATCTAGCAGAAGAATTACAAATAGCAAGAGATTTATATTTATTGGAATATACAGGAGGAAAGTTGCATATACCATGTATATCTACTGAAAAATCTGTTAGATTAATAGCGCAATCCAAGAAAAAAGGCTTAGATGTTACGTGTAGTGTAGCAGCACATCATCTGTTTTTAACTGATGAAGAAATACTTTCTTTTAACACAAATGCAAAAGTTTTACCACCATTACGGACTAAAAATGATCAAAACGCTTTAATAAAAGCTGTAAAAAGTGGCGTGATTGATATGATTACCTCCAATCACCTTCCAATTGATATTGAGCATAAAAAAACTGAATTTGAAAATGCACAATTTGGAACAATTGGTTTAGAAAGTCTTTTTGGTACTGTAAATGGTATAATTGACTTGGAATTGCTCATTGAAACCTTAACTACAAAACCTTTAAAAAGATTTGGGCTTCCCGTTTCTGTTATTGAAGAAGGAGGAAAAGCAAATTTAACCTTGTTTAATCCAAATATTGAATATGTTTTTTTGGAAGAAGATATTTATTCAACTTCTAAAAATTCCGCTTTTATCAATAAAAAGTTAAAAGGGAAAGTATATGGTGTGTGTAAAGAAAAATTGATGATTTAAATAGTAACTATGAAAAAAGGACAACTCCAACAAGAGCAATGGCAAGAATTTATGCAACAATTAACAGAGGTTGCAATTAAAAAGTATGGAAATGGCTTTAGAATTAAAATTCATGAACATGCAGGAATTAATAAAAATAGATTATCCCGAATTTTTAAGAACGAATATCCACCACGTTTAAATTCTATTTTTGATGTGTTAAATGCGCTAGATTTAGAAATAACTCTAAAGAAAAAACGAAAAAAAAGATGCTAGAATATATAAAGAGAGCACCTAAAGTATCTATTGAAAATCCACCGTTACTTGTACTTTTACATGGTTATGGCAGTAATGAAGAAGACTTATTTTCTTTTGCTTCAGAATTGCCAGAAGAATTGTTAATTATTAGTGTAAGAGCTCCATTATCACTTGGTTTTGGTGGTTTTGCTTGGTATTCTATTAATTTTGATGCCTCTTCACAATCTAAATTTTCTAATTTAGAGGAAGCCAAAGAGTCAATTGTTAAAATAGAAAATTTTATTGATACTGTGGTACAAGAATATCAAGTGAATACTCAAAAATTGTTTGTGTTAGGCTTTAGTCAAGGAGCTATTTTAAGTTATGCGTTATCGCTTAGAAATCCAACTAAAATAAATAAAGTATTAGCATTAAGCGGTTATATTAACACACAATTAATTCCGCAAAATTTAACAGCAGACCAATGTAAAAATCTAGATTTTTTTATTTCTCACGGTACAGTAGATCAAGTTTTACCCATAGATTGGATAAGAAATTCCTTGCCAATTTTGGATAGTTTAAAAATAAAGTATATTTTTAACGAATATCTAGTAGGTCATGGTGTAAATCCACAAAATTTTGAAGACTTAAAAAATTGGATTGTTGAACG
>CAZYKN010000005.1:0-2587 GCA_964648135.1 uncultured Flavobacteriaceae bacterium | reverse complement strand
CAATTCACCAACGTAATGATTAGTGATGCCAATAATCCAAATGAACCTGCAATTGTTATCAATCCTAACAATACTAATATTCAATTTGCTGCGTCTAATACGGCAAACTATTATGTAAGTACAGATGCTGGTGCAACTTGGTCAGAAAATGTACTTACTTCAACTTTAGGAGTTTGGGGTGATCCTGCTTTGGCTATTGATAAAAATAATAATTTTTACTTTTTTCACTTGTCAAACCCAACTTCAAATGGTTTTTTTCTAGATAGAATTGTTTGCCAAAAATCTACTGATAATGGGACTACTTTTAACGATGGTTCTTATTTTGGAATTAATGGCACTAAAGAGCAAGATAAAGAGTGGATTACAGTTGATGATAATAACAATATTTATGCCTTATGGACAGAATTTGATATGTATGGAAGTACATCGGCAAATGATAAAACACGCATTTTGTTTTCTAAATCTACCGATGGAGCTACAACATGGTCAAATCCTGTAAAAGTGAATATTGTAGATGGTGATTGTGTAGATTCTGATAATACGGTAGAAGGTGCTGTTCCTGCAATTGGACCAAATGGAGAGATTTACACTTCTTGGGGAAGTCCTAACGGAATTGTTTTTAGTAAATCTACCGATGGAGGCACAACATGGTTGTCTAATGAGATTTTGGTAGATAGTATGCCAAATGGATGGGATTTTGCCATTCCTGGTTTAGACCGTTGTAACGGAATGCCAATAACAGTTTGCGATAGAAGTGGTGGTCAATACAATGGAACAATTTATATCAATTGGTCTGATCAAAAAAACGGTGTAAACGATACAGATATTTGGCTTAAAAAATCTACTGATGGAGGAAATACATGGTCTAATGTTGTGAGAGTGAATGATGATGGAGTAGGGAAGCAGCAATTTTTATCATGGATGGATATTGATCAAACTAACGGAAATATTTACATTGTTTTTTACGATAGAAGAAATTACACAGACAATAATACAGATGTATATTTAGCACGTTCAACCGATGGAGGAAATACCTTTCAAAATATATTAATTAGTGAAAGCCCTTTTGTACCAACAGATAATGTGTTTTTTGGTGATTATACCAATATTTCTGCTCATAATGGAGTAATTAGACCAATTTGGAATAGAGTACACAACGGAAATTCAAGTATTTATACCGCTTTAATTAATGATTCCGCAATTGCTTCAACAGACGATTATTTTAATGTCAATTTTGAGTTAAGCCAAAATTATCCTAATCCTGTTAAAAATGATGAAACTTATATAAAATTCAAGTTAAAAGGAGCGCAAATAGTTAATTTAGCTATTTATAATCTTTTAGGTGAAAAAGTTTCAGAAGTTATTAAAAACAAAAAATTCAGCTCAGGTAAACATGTAGAAAAAATTGATTTATCTGCACATCATCTTAGTAAAGGAGTTTACTTTTATAAGCTTAAAATAGGCAATCAAGAACAAAGCAAAAAGATGGTAATTGATTAATATTCATTAACAAGTCAGGGTTTCACTCTAAGTGAAGCCCTGACTAACTAAAAAAGGCATTGCGATTAAGCATGCCTTTTTTGTAATAAGTCTAGTGTCTTTAGTCTCAAAGTCTAGTGTCTAAAAGGATTAGATTAACACCCTTCTTCACTATTTCCTTTTGCTTGAATATTTTTACCTTCAACAGCCATTCCGTGTTTTCTCCAATCAATCATTCCATGATCTAAATTATACACTTTAAAGCCCATTTTTTCTAAAATTTTCATAGCTCTTCCAGAACGTACACCAGAGCGACAGTAAATTAAAACAGGTACTTTTTTGTCTAATTTAGCAAATTCTGTTTTAAAATTATCATTTTTATAATCAATCATTTTAGCACCAGGAATATGGTAGTCTGCATACTCTTTTGGAGTTCTAACATCAATTAAAGTTCCTACTTTTCCTAAAATTGCATTGTTAAAGTTTGCAACATCTAGGTGTCTAATATCTCCTTTAACTTCTAAAGTTTCTAATGGTTTTTTTGTAGCATTCCAATCGTTTATACCATGCTCTAAATTATAAACTTCGTTAAACCCTAAAGCATCCATAGCAAACATAGCTCTTGTAGCTCTATTTCCTGAATGACAATAAATGGCAACAGGTTTATCATTAGTAACTGTTTTTACAATGTTCTCTGCAAAATGTCTGTTTTTCCAATCTATGTTAATAGCACCTGGAATATGACCAGCAGCAAACTCTTTAGGAGTTCTCACATCTACTAATGTTGCTTTTCCTGATTTCATTAATTTTTCAAAATCTGCTAAATTTAATTGATGAGGTTTTCCAACAACAGCTTTCCCTTTTAATTCTCCTTTTTTAAGAGTTTCTTGTAGTTTTTTATTTGCATCATTATCTTCTTTAACAACAGGTTTACTTGCAGCATTCCAAGCTTTAATTCCTCCATCTAAATCATAAATGTTTTTGAAGCCTAAAGCTTGCATAATTAAAGCAGCTTTACCACTTCTATTTGCAGTATGGCAATATACTCCAACAGGTTTATCTTTTGCTATGGCATTAATATAGTCTGGAAAAGTTCTCTTTTTAAAAT
>CAZYKN010000004.1:7731-17652 GCA_964648135.1 uncultured Flavobacteriaceae bacterium | reverse complement strand
AGCTTTAATTCTGGTTCTGAAACACGCTCTTTTTTTACCGATTTAACATCTTCCGCTTTAGCGTTAAACAATTTATCTTCCAATTGCAAATAATCATCTAAATTATACACTTTGTTTTTAGAAACTATTTCAGTATCAATTACTTCAATTTGTTTTGCCTCTTCTAAATCCGATTTTATATGTATTTCATTTTCCTTAGTTTCCTCCACTTTATTTTTAGGTTCTAAAGGTAAATCGAATACAAAGGTCATCTGATTTTCTTCTTCAATTCTTGGTTTTACCACTTCCATATCAACTACTTCAATATCAGAAATTGCTGGTGTGATGATAAAATCATCTTCAATAGAAGGCTCTTTTGCTAATACCTCGTGATAAACTACTTCAATATTTTTGATAATTTCTGATGTTGGTATCAATGAATTTTCATCGAATTTTTTAGGTTCTTCTTTAATAGAAAACTCTTTTTCTTGAGGTAATTCATTTATAAAGTTATTTTCTAAAACTTCTTTATTTTCCTCTTTTTTTGATATTTCAGATTTATTATCAATTACAATTTCATCATTTACTTCAACATCAAACAAGGTTAATGGTTTTGCAAATTCTTCATCTAATTGATGTACAATTTTGTTTCCATTTGATAATTTATCCTCAATAGGTTTATTTATATCTTTCTTTTTTTCTGTCTTAACTTCTATTCGTTTTGTTTCTGTTTTTGAATCATCATCTAAATTATAAACAATCTTTTTGCTTTCAACAGTAGAAATTTGAGTTTGTTGCTCTTTATTAAATCCTGTGGCAACAATAGTAACCTCAATAGAATCTCCTAAACTTTCTTCTTCACCAACTCCCATAATAATGTTTACGTTGGTTTTGGCTTCTGACTGTATGTAATCGTTTATTTCGCCAATTTCATCAATAGTAATTTCACTCTTCCCAGAAACAATCAACAACAATACATTTTTTGAGCCTGTAATTTTATTGTCGTTTAACAACGGAGAGTCTAATGCCTTGGTAATGGCATCTTGTGCACGATTAACACCTTCGGCTTTAGCTGAACCCATAATAGCAGAACCACTATTTGCCAAAACGGTATTTGCATCTCTAAAGTCAATATTTTGCGTATAGTGATTGGTGATTACATTAGTAATACCCATTGCTGCAGTAGATAAAACCTCATCTGCTTTAGAAAAACCTGATTTAAACCCTAAATTTCCATAGACTTCTCTTAATTTATTGTTGTTAATTACAATAATTGAATCTACATATTCACGCAATTCTGTAATTCCTTTTTGTGCTTGATCATTTCTTGTTTTTCCTTCAAATGCAAAAGGAGTGGTAACAATAGCAACGGTTAATAAACCCATTTCACGAGCCGTTTTGGCAATAATTGGCGCAGCTCCTGTACCTGTTCCTCCACCCATACCAACCGTTATAAAAACCATTTTAGTTTTTATGCCAAGCATTGATTTAATGGCATCTTCACTTTCTAAAGCTGCTTCCATACCTACTTCTGGGTTTGCTCCTGCTCCTAAACCTTCTGTTAAGGTAGCTCCAAGCTGAATTTTAATAGGTACAGGACTGCTATTTAACGCTTGTGCATCTGTATTACAGATTACAAAATCTACACCATCAATACCTTTTTTGTACATGTGGTTTACTGCGTTGCTTCCTCCTCCTCCAACTCCAATTACTTTAATTACATTGGATTGGTTTTTTGGTAAATTGAATTGCATTTCTCCGAAATTTACGTTATTTTCCATATTGTTTTACTCTTTTAGGGTTCTTCTCTTTATTTTTTTTGTCTGTTGTTAGACGCAATGAATTGCGTCTTTACGTTGCGTTTTTTGACGTGATATTTTACATCTTTACGTTAGACGCAATGAATTGCGTTGTTTTTAGACGCAATGAATTGCGTCTCTACTCGGCGTTGTCTAAAAATTCACGAAAACCTGTTACAAATCTGTCCCAAAAACTGGATTTTTTTTGTTTTGGTTTCTCTACTTGTTCCTTTATTTCTTCTATATCTTCTTCAACAACTTCATCAACTTTTTCTTCTGTTTTTTCTTCTAAGGGTACTTTTTTATTTAATTGTTGTTTTTCTTTTTCTTCTAATCCTTTCATTAATAAACCAACAGATGTTGCGTACATTGGACTAGATAGCTCTTCGTCAGAATCACTTGCTAAATGTTCATTAGGATAACCAATTCTGGTGTCCATACCTGTAATATATTCAACCAATTGCTTTATGTGCAACAATTGCGCTCCTCCACCTGTTAATACAATTCCTGCGATTAACTTTTTCTTTGGCTCATCATATCCATAATTTTTAATTTCTGAAAATACTTCATCAATTATTTCTACGGCTCTTGAATGGATAATTTTTGAAAGATTTTTTAAAGTGATTTCTTTTGGATCACGACCTCTTAACCCAGGAATAGAAACAATTTCATTTTCTTTATTTTCTCCTGGCCAAGCCGAACCAAATCTAGTTTTTAATAATTCTGCCTGTTTACCAATAATTGAACAGCCTTCTTTTATATCTTCTGTAATTACATTTCCTCCAAAAGGGATGACAGCAGTATGGCGAATAATTCCGTCTTTAAAAATGGCTAAATCCGTTGTTCCTCCACCTATATCAATCATTGCAACACCTGCTTCTTTTTCTTCTTGGCTCAACACTGCATCAGCGGAAGCTAAGGGCTCTAAAGTAATATTCTGCATTCCTAAACCTGCACTTTTAATACATCTACCAATATTTCTAATTGATGCTACTTGTCCAACCACTACATGAAAATTAGCTTCTAATCGTCCACCAAACATTCCAACAGGCTCTTCAACTTCGGCTTGACCATCTACTTTATAATCTTGTGGTAATACATGGATAATTTCTTCTCCAGGAAGCATCACCAATTTTAAAACCTGATTTTTTAAACGTTCAATATCATCTTCATCAATCACTTCTTCTGCGTTTGGTCTAGTAATATAATCACTGTGATGTAGGCTTCTAATATGCTGACCTGCAATACCTACAACTACTTCTTTAATTTCTATATTGCTTTCGTTCTCTGCTTCTTCAACGGCTTGTTGAATAGATTGAATGGTTTGTGTAATATTATTCACTACACCACGATGTACTCCTTGACTTACAGCCTTACCTGTACCAAGTACTTCAATTTTACCAAATTCATTTTTGCGACCAATCATTGCCACAATTTTGGTTGTTCCGATATCTAATCCTACTGCTACTTGATTTTCCATAATCTATTACTTTGTGCAAACAACTTGCTTACGATATTCTAAATTTATTGTTCTGTACTTATCTATACTATTATCTTTTTCCATTTTTTGATAAAAAGCTTTGAGCTTTGCTATCTTATTTGCCACATTTTCCATTTTTCCAAACTGAAGGAGTTGATTTCCCATTCGTGTTTTTAAGTCGAAATTTGCATTGGACTTAATATGAATTCCAATCACTTGTTTTTTCATAAAATCATCTTTTAATACTTCCTTTATAAAATGAAATACTTCTTCTAAATCATCTTTACCCAAAACACCAGTTACAATTGGCACACGAGCTGAATAATTTTTAGATAATTGCATCTTTTTTCCATGCTCATCTAAGTAGTAAGAAGTCCCATTTACCAAAATTCTAGCAATTGGTTTTTTCTGTAATACTTTGGTATTCAGAACACCATCTACTGTTAGATAGACCTCTGCATTTTCAATCATAGGATGTTCTTTAACTCTCTTTTCCAGAACTTTCAAAAATAGACTTTCTTTTGATTTGTTTTTAACATTTCCTACACTTTGTATTAACAATTTATTAACCTCATTTCTGGTGATGAATACATTGTCATTTCCTTCAAATTCTATTTCAATTTTAGAAATTTTACGCAGGGAGTTTCTGTAATTTGCAAAACCAAATAATCCTACAAGTACAACTAAAAATAGAAATCCCTTTATGTAAACTTTATACTTTATCATTGTAATTTAAAGGTTAATTTTTCGTTATAAAATTTAGTGATTTTAGGCACTAAAGCTCCTATATCTCCTGCGCCTAAAAGACTGATTACTTTATCATTTTCTGAATAACACGCTTTTACAATTTCATAAATATCTTTAGAAACAACATGCGTTTCAACATTAGAAATAGCTTTTATTTTTTCTGCTAACCAACTTGAAGTAACTCCTTTAATTGGCAATTCTCTTGCTGGATAAATTTCTAGCAGAACTACTTTATCAAACTGTGCTAAACTCTTTGCAAAATTGGCTACAAAATCTTGTGTTCTACTAAATAAATGTGGTTGAAATACGACTACTTTTTCTTTATTTGGATATAAATTATTCACCGTTTCAAACACAGCATTTATTTCTGTTGGATGATGTGCATAATCATCTATTAAAGTCAGTTTATCTGAATTGATTTTAATATTAAATCGCCTTTCAATTCCTTTAAAAGATGCCAATCCGTTTTTAATATTTTCTAGTGAAACTCCATAAGAATTTGCCATTGCCAATGCTGCCAAAGCGTTTAATATATTATGATTTCCAGGCAATTCTAAATGGATATTTTTTATACTTTCTGATGGTGTTTTTACATCAAATACTGAAACTCCATTTTCAAGGTGAATATCATAAGCTTGATAGGTTGCATTTTCATTGAAACCAAAAGTAATTCCGTTAAGGTTTAACCCATATTTTACAAACAGTTTATCACTTACAATATTTGCGAAATCGTTGAATGAATTTAGTAATTCATCGGCTTGACCGTAAATATCTAAATGATCTGCATCAGTTGATGTAATACAGGCAATATTTGGACTTAATTGCAAGAAAGACCTATCGTACTCATCTGCTTCAACGACAGAAATTTTATCTCCTCCTAAAATTAAATTGGAATTATAATTACTTGCAATTCCGCCTAAAAACGAGGTTGCATTCACATTTGCTTCTTTTAAAATATGACCTAAAATACTTGATGTTGATGTTTTTCCATGTGTTCCTGCAACAGCAAAACAAAAGGTTTCTTTGGTGATTAAACCTAGTACTTCGGCACGTTTTAAAATGGTAAATCCGTTCTTTTTAAAATAATTGTATTCTGTATGATTTTCTGGAATTGCTGGTGTATAAACAATCAAGGTTTTTTCTTTATCCAAAAAGGATTTAGCAACTTGTGAAATATCATCTTTATAATGTATTTGAATGCCTAATTGCTCCAATTCATCAGTCAATTTAGTTTTTACTTTATCATAACCTGCAACTTTCTTACCAATAGAAACAAAATATCGTGCAAGCGCAGACATACCAATACCTCCAATTCCTATAAAGAAAATGGCTGTCCATTTAAAATCATTTCCTAAGGAAAGATTTTTATTGGTGATATGTTGGTTTTTGGTGGTCATTTTATTTTGGAGACGCATTGCAATGCGTCTCTACGGGAATAATTTTATTATTTCATCTACAATGTGTTTGGTTGCATTTGGTAATGCTAATTTTTTTATGTTTTTACTTAATTCTTGTTGTCTTTCCGTATTGGTTAATAAATTACTAAATACTATTTGAAACCGTTCTAACTCACTTTCTTTTAATAAAATAGCAGCATTTTTATCAACTACTGCTTGTGCGTTTTTAGTTTGATGATCTTCAGACACATTAGGACTTGGAATAAATACTGTTGGCTTACCAACAATACACAATTCTGATATTGATCCTGCTCCTGCTCTACTGATAATAACATCTGCTGCAGCATAGGTTAAATCCATTTTATTTAAAAATGCGTGTGTTTGCACTCCTTCTTTTTTATCGTATTTTTTATATTCTTCGTAATACAATTTACCTGTTTGCCAGATAACTTGAACACCTTGCGAAACTAACCAATCCAATTCATTTTCTATTAATTTATTGATGGCTCTTGCACCTAAACTACCTCCAATAACAACGAGTGTTTTTTTGGTTTTATCTAATTTAAAGAAGGCTAATGCTTCTTCACGTTTACTCACAATACTTAACAAATCTTGACGAACAGGGTTTCCTGTTTTTACAATTTTACTTTTCGGAAAAAAACGTTCCAATCCATCATAAGCAACACAAATTTTATTGGCTTTTTTAGACAACAACTTATTGGTAATTCCTGGAAAAGAATTCTGCTCTTGTATTAAAGTAGGAATACCATTTGCATTAGCTCTCATTAATGTTGGTCCTGATGCAAATCCACCTGTTCCAATCACTATATCTGGTTTAAATTGTTTAATAATTTTATTTGCATTCCATAAACTACTTATGAGCTTAAAAGGAAACATCATATTTTTTATAGTCAGTTTTCGTTGAATACCCGAAATCCACAATCCTCTTATTTTGTAACCGTTTTGAGGTACTTTCTCCATTTCCATTCTGTCCTTTGCTCCTACAAATAAAAATTGGGCATCAGGAAACCGTTGCTTTATCTCATTTGCGATGGCAATTGCAGGATAAATATGTCCTCCTGTTCCTCCTCCTGATATTAATATTTTTTTACTCATTTTTTTTGTAATGTTAGACGTTTTGCTAAACGTCTTTATGTTAGACGTTTGTCCAAACGTCTCTACGTTAGACGTGATAAATCACGTCTCTACGGTTATCCAATGGCTTCTTGTAATACGTCTAATGGGTTTTCGTTTTCGTTATTTATATTTTTTTCTACTTGTTTTATATCTTCTCCTTTTGCGGCACTTACACTTAATATAATACCAATGGCAAAACTTGTCATCCAAATAGATGTTCCTCCTGCACTTATTAAAGGTAATGGCTGTCCTGTTACAGGAAACAATCCAACGGCAACTGCCATATTTACCAAGGCTTGAAACACTATTGGAATACCAACTCCTAATACTGCTAAAGCACCAAAAATGGTTTTTGTTTTATTGGCAATAATTACTATCCTAAACAATAACAATAAATACATTATTATTAAGAAGATAGCTCCTACCATTCCGTATTCTTCTGCAATAATTGCAAAAATAAAATCTGATGACGACTGAGGTAAAAAATTTTTCTGAATACTCTTTCCTGCTCCTTTCCCCATTATTCCTCCAGAATAAACTGCTACTTGTGCTAAATGTGATTGGTAATTTGCTTCACTTCCTTTATCTGAATAATTATCTACTCTATTAATCCATGTTTGTACTCTTGAATTTTTAAATGTATCTGGAAAAGCTTTTATAACCAACACAAATAAAGCGATGGCTACAATTCCTGCTATTCCAATACCAATAATATATTTAATAGGATAATTCCCAAAAAATGCTAACATGATTACCATAACAAACAATAATGCAGCTGTAGAGAAATTAGCAGGAAAAATCAGTCCAATCACTGCAACAACTGGCAACCAAAGCGGAACAATACTTTCTTTAAAACCTATTTCTTTATCTTTATTTCTAGCAAAGTATCTAGCGACATAAATCATCAAAATTACACCAGCAAGTGTAGATGTTTGAAATTTAAAACTGGTAAACGGAACACTAATCCATCGTGCAGCCATAATAGCATCAGCATTTCTTGGCTGAAATAATGTATATAACAGTAATAACAATACTATGGGAATCATAATTACTGACAATCCACTAAAATAACGATAAGGAACTCTGTGTGTTGCATAAATTATTAAAAAACCTAACAACAAAAGCACACTGTGTTTAATTAAATAACCTGTTGTTGTACCTGAAGATACAACATACACCAAATTAGTACTTGCACTATATACAGGCAAAAACGAAAATATAGCCATTACAGCAATAATTGCCCACATGGTTCTATCTCCTCTTATATGTTTAAGTACATTGTTCATTTTAATATTGAATAATCAATTTTTGTTTATAATTTTCTAACAGCATCTTTAAATTGACGACCTCTATCTTCGTAATTTTTAAATAAATCAAAACTTGCACAAGCTGGTGATAACAAAACATTATCGCCTTTTTCTGCAATTTTATACGCTACTTTTACAGCTTCTTCTGCTCCTTTTGTTTCTACAATTAAATCAATTACATTAGAAAAAGCAGCTTTAATTTTCTCATTATCTTTACCTAGACATATAATTGCTTTTACTTTTTCGTTTACATACGGCAATAATTCATCGTAATCATTTCCTTTATCAACACCTCCAACAATCCATACTGTTGGTGTATTCATACTTTCTAAAGCGTAGTAGGTTGCATTAATATTGGTTGCTTTACTATCGTTTATATATTGTACTCCATTAATTTTGAGTACACTTTCTAAACGGTGTTCTACACCTTCAAAATCTGACAAACTCTTACGAATAGTCTCCTTTCTTACTTTTAACAACGTAGCTGCCATACTTGCTGCCATGGCGTTTTTTACGTTATGTTTGCCTAATAAGGCCAATTCATTAAATCCCATAGTGTATCTATTTTGGTTTAGTTCTATTATTATTTTATTATCTTTTACGTATGCTCCTTCTTCTTGAATTTTATCACCTAATGTAAAAGGTAATAGTTTTGCTTTTGTTTTATTCTTTTTTAACCATTGCTGGATGGCATTATCATCTGCATCATAAATTAAATAATCAGCTGCAGTTTGGTTTTTTGTAATTCTAAATTTTGAATTGACGTAATTCTCATATTTATATTCATATCTATCCAAATGGTCTGGTGATATATTTGTTAATATTGCAATGTGAGGTGCAAAATCAACAATTCCGTCAAGCTGAAAACTACTCAACTCCAACACATATAAATCGTGTTTTTCATTAGCCACTTGCAAAGCAAAACTATCTCCAACATTTCCTGCTGTACCAATATTTAGTGCCTCCTTTTTCAATATGTAACTCAATAACAGGGTTGTAGTTGTTTTACCATTACTTCCTGTTATTCCAACAATAGGCACATTGGTATAGTTATTTGCAAACTCAATTTCAGAAATTACAGGTATTCCTTTTGCTTTAATTTTTTTTATTAAAGGAATAGTTTCTGGTATTCCTGGACTTTTCATCACCACATCAGCACTTAAAATTTCAGCTTCTGAATGTTTATTTTCTTCAAATTGAAGTCCGTTATGTAAAAGAACGTCTTTATATTTTTTTGAAATACTGCCTTTGTCTGACACAAAAACAATAAATCCTTGTTTTTTTGCTAAAATTGCAGTTCCAACACCGCTTTCTCCTGCTCCTAAAACAATTAATTTTTTCATACTTTTTATTTGGAGATGCAATGAATTGCATCTTGTGTGACGCAATGTATTGCGTCTTGTGTGGAGACGCAATGCATTGCGTCTCTACGGTTATCTTACTTTTAATGTAATTACGGTTAAAACTGCCAACATTATTCCTACTACCCAAAACCGAACGACTATTTTACTTTCATGTATTCCTTTTTTCTGATAATGATGATGTAAAGGCGACATTAAAAAAATGCGTCTTCCTTCACCATATTTTTTCTTGGTGTATTTAAACCACATCACTTGCATAACAACTGATAAATTTTCCATTAAAAATATTCCTGCCAAAATAGGTATTAACATTTCTTTACGAACTGCAATGGCAATTACGGCTATTATTCCACCGATGGTTAAACTACCTGTATCACCCATAAAGACTTGGGCTGGAAAAGTATTGTACCATAAAAAACCGATTAATCCTCCTGCGAAAGCCGAAATAAATATGGTCATCTCTCCAGAATTTGGAATAAACATCACATTTAGATAATTGGCAAAAACTAAATTTCCTGAAACCCATGCAAAAATAGCGAGTGTTCCTACAATAATTGCGGATGTTCCTGCTGCTAAACCATCAATTCCATCGGTAAGGTTTGCTCCGTTTGATACTGCTGTAATGATAAAAATTACGATTAGCAAGAAGGGTATCCAAGCGTATTTCTGATAATCATCACCAATAAAACGGATTAAACTTGCATAATCAAATTC
>CAZYKN010000004.1:0-7631 GCA_964648135.1 uncultured Flavobacteriaceae bacterium | reverse complement strand
GTTGCGATATACGCCATTTTTGGTCGTTTTGTTTTATCACGATCACCTCCACAACCAACAACTGTAATCACTTTTGCTGATTTATCACGAATATCATTAATGGTTTCTAGTACATTTTTAAGCGCATCTGGTGTGTGTGCATAATCAACTATTGCAGTAATTCCATCATTTGAAATAGTGTATTGAAATCTTCCACTAACGGAATTTAATTCGCTTATCAAACGAAGAATTTCCATTTTATCTAAGTTCAATTCCGTTGCAACGCCAAAAATAGCAACTAGGTTATACGCATTAAATTCGCCTATTAATTTTGTCCAAACCTCCGTATTATTAATTTGTAACAATAAACCTGACAATTGATTTTCTAAAATACGCACTTTGTAATCTGCCGATGTTTTTAACGCATAGGTTAATTTTATTGCTTGAGTATTTTGAAGCATTACACTTCCGTTTTTATCGTCTATATTCACCAATGCAAAAGCATCTTTTGGCAATTCATCAAAGAATTGTTTTTTTACATCACGGTATTCAGCAAAGGTTTTATGATAATCTAAATGATCATGCGTTAAGTTGGTAAAAACTCCTCCTTTAAAGGTTAAACTTGATGTTCTACTTTGGTGAATTCCGTGAGAACTCACTTCCATAAAGCAATAAGTTACCCCTTTTTCAACCATTTTATTCAGTAAACGATTAATTGTTAAACTGTCTGGTGTAGTATGTGTTGCTTCAATTTCTTCCTCATTAATTTTAATTACTACGGTTGATAACAAACCTACTTTATAACCTGCTTTTTTAAATAAGTTATATAATAAGGTTGCAATGGTTGTTTTTCCGTTAGTTCCTGTAATACCAATTAAATTTAATTTTGCAGATGGATTATCATAGAAATTTGAAGCCATTTGAGCTAAAGCAACATTGGAATTTTCAACTTGAATATAAGTGATGCCTTCTGCAAAATCTTTAAAATAAACATCATCAAACACAATAACTTTAGCTCCATTTTCAATGGCGTTATGGATGTATTTATGACCATCAACTACGGCACCTTTTTGAGCTATAAATACATCGTTTTCTTTAACTGCCCTTGAATTGAATTGTATTTCATTAAACTGCATATTGGTCTTTCCATAAGTTTTAATTATGGTGAGATTGGTTAATATGTTGTTTAAATTTTTCATTTTTATTCTTTTTATCAAACCCTTCAAGGTTTATTCGGTTTCAAACCCTGCAAGGGTATTCTCTTTGCGGATATTAACCCTTGCAGGATGAGGCGAGGTTAGCTCAACTCTAGTGTTATTTTATTTCCTTTTTTTAATTTTTCTCCTGTTTTAATAGATTGATTGATTACTTTTCCGCTTCCTTTAAAGGATACTTTTAAACCTAAATTTTCTAATAAGGAAATAGCATCCATTCCAACCATTCCTGTTAAATTTGGCATGGTTTTAAATTGTAATTCCGAATTTATAGTATATCGCTTTTCACTCCTGTTTAAAAAACCGTAATCGGATTTCAATTGATTAAATTCATCAACAATTGGCGTATCGGTATATAATTTTTGAGCAATTTTTGCAAATACAGGAGCTGCTACTGTTGCTCCGTAATAACCTAATTCGGTATCTGGTTTATGAATAACTACAATACAAGAATACTTTGGATTATCCGCTGGAAAAAACCCAGCAAAAGAGGCAATATATTGTGGTTTATCACCATTTTTACCATAATTCACTAAACAAGTTCCTGTTTTACCTGCTAAGAAGTAATTTTTATTATAAATATTGGTTGCTGTTCCTCGTTTTACCACATTTTGCAACATTTTATTTACTTTATGAATGGTTGATTGAGAGCAGATTTGTTTGTTAATCACTTCAGTTTTAAACACCTTTAACACTTTATCTTGTTGTTTTACCGCTTTTACAAACATTGGTTTAACCATTTTTCCATTATTAGCAATAGCATTGTAGAATGTTAATGTTTGTAATGGAGTTATTGAAACTCCGTAGCCAAAACTCATCCATGGCAAGGTAGTACCATACCATCTTTTTTTATTTTTTGGATCTGGTAAATATGGTTTTCCTTCTCCTTTAATTGGGATGTTTAACTTAAAACCAACTTCCAATTTATGTAAACCATCAATAAATTTTTGAGGATTGCTTTTATAATTATTTTGTATAATTTTTGAAATGCCTACATTAGAAGATTTTTCAATGACTTGAGCTGCAGTAATTTTACCATAACCACCATGATGTGAATCTCTAACAATTCGTTTACCAACTTTCCATTTCCCATCACCAGTATCAATTACGGTACTACTATCAACTACTTTATCTTCTAAAGCAACTACCATACTCATTAATTTAAATGTAGAACCTGGCTCGTGAGATTCGCCAATTGCATAATTTAAACGCTCATAATATTTACCACTTTTTGTTCTTCCTAAATTAGAAATTGCTTTAATTTCTCCTGTTTTGGTTTCCATTACAATAACAGCACCGTGATCTGCTTTAAATTTTTCTAATTGAGCTAACAAGGCATGATGCGCTATATCTTGAATATTTACATTAATAGTAGTTACAATATCTTTTCCATCAATTGGATCTTGTTCTTGTGCGTCAAAAATAGGTTTCCATTGTCCTTTGGCGATTTTTTGCTTTAACCGTTTCCCATTTTTACCTCTAAGGTATTCTCTAAAATTCCCTTCTAAACCTACATGAACTGGAAAAGGTTTACCATCTGCTCCTTCTCTAATTTCATCCCAACCAATAGTACGTTCTGCAATTTTACCAATAGGTCTTTCTCGTACTGTTTTTTGTTCTTTTATAAAACCTCCTTTAAAAGCACCAAGCTTAAATAACGGAAAATTCCTAACTTTAAGATATTCTGTATAGCTTAAATCACGTGCAATAAGTAAATATCTGCTTTTATTTTTTTTAGCTTTTCGCAATCTATTTTCGTAATATGAAGCAGATTTTGCAAACATTTTTGACATAGATAACGCCAATTCTTTTACGTACTTTTCAAAATTTTTATTTGAAACCGTTACTAAATCCATGTGAATATCAAATCTAGAAACCGAAGTAGCTAATAAATTACCATCGGCAGAATACACATTGCCTCTATTTGCAGGAATATCAAATTTTTTGATGACTCTATCTTGCGCTTCATTTTTATACAAATCACCGTTAATTAGTTGAATATCAACCAATTTATAAACTATTGCAATAGCAAATAAGAGCAATAAAATTGCAACAGGATAAAGTTTATTCAATATGTTCTTTTTTTGAACGCTCATTTTATTTTTCTGATACTTTTACTTTTATTTTAACTGGTGGTTTATTTGAAACTACCAAGCCTTTACTTTCTAATTTTGAAACAACCGTTGATTCCATTTTAAGTTTCATTAAATCTGATCTTGTTGCTACAAACTGTGCTCTCAACTCTTTTTTTTGTCTATTTAATTTTGCGATTTGTTGCACTTTTTTATCTACACTATGCGAACTTGATATCATAAACAAAGCTAAAAGGGTTAAAAAAAGGATAAATACCCAATTTTTTAAAGCATCTTCTTCAATAAGAAACTTTCCTTTTAATACATTATATATAGTATCTTTTAATTTCATGATTTAATTCTTGTTGCAATTCTCAATCTTGCACTTCTCGCTCTATTATTTTGTTTTATTTCCTCACTCGTTGGAATAATTAATTTTCCGTCTTTTTTAAAAGGAATAGAAAAATTTCCATAAAAATCTTTTACTGGTTCACCTTCAAACATTCCCTTTTGAATTAAGCGTTTCACCAATCTGTCTTCTAAAGAATGATACGAGATTACGCTTAGTTTACCTCCATCATCTAACAGCTCTATTGTTTGTAATAAAAATTCTTTCAACACGTCAATCTCCTCATTAACTTCTATCCGAACCGCTTGAAAAATTTGAGCCAATATTTTGTGTTCTTTTGCTTTTGGTAAAAATGTTGCTAAAATTTCTTTTAACTCAAAGCTTGTTTTTATCTCCTTTTCAGCTCTTGCTTCTACAATTTTAGCAGCAATTTTTCTTGAACCTCTTAACTCTCCGTACTGAAACAATACATCAGCTAACTCTTTTTCTGAATAATTATTAATGACATCTAAAGCCGATTTTTCACTTTGCTGATTCATTCTCATATCCAAATCCGCATCAAAACGAGTAGAAAACCCTCTTTCCGCAACATCAAACTGATGTGATGACACACCTAAATCTGCTAATATTCCATCTACTTTACGCACACCGTGTAATCTTAAAAATCGTTTTAGAAATCTAAAATTTTCATTGATTAGTGTAAACCGCTCATCATCAATACTATTATCTAACGCATCTTTATCTTGATCAAAAGCAAATAACTTTCCATTCTCACCAAGTCTTTTTAAAATTTCTTTGGAATGACCTCCTCCACCAAAAGTTACATCAACATAAACGCCATCTGGTTTAATATTTAAACCATCAACGCTTTGTTGCAATAAAACCGCATTATGATAATTCATCTTCTCCATCGTTTCCACCCATTACTTCTTCAGCTAAATCGGCAAAATCTCCAGTTGCATCATCAATAGCTTGTTCATACTTATCTTTATCCCAAATTTCAACAATTCCTCCAACTGCAGCAACTACCACATTTTTAGAAATTCCAGAAAACGAGCATAAATCTTTAGGAATTAATAATCTTCCAGACGAATCTAAATCAACCATTTTTACTCCTGCTGTAAAACGTCTTATAAAATCATTGTTCTTTTTTCTAAACCTATTTAATTTATTTACTTCTGTCATCATGGTATTCCATTCAGCCATTGGATACAATTCTAAACAGGTTTGAAACACAGAACGCTTTAACACAAAGCCATTTTGCAACATAGGTTGCAGTTGTTTTTTAATAGCAACAGGCATCATCATGCGACCTTTCGCATCTGCTTTACATTCGTATGTTCCTATTAAATTTACCACTTTCTGACTTTTACTTGCAATTAGATTACAAATATACATAAATTTCCCACTTTATTCCAAATTTTACCACTTTGTTGATAACTTTATCACAAAAACATAAAAATCTATATATGAACAAGTTGAATGTTGATAACTAAAAAAAATAGTTTATAACCAAGTATCCTCCATAAAAAATTGTATTTTGTGTTAAAATATTTATCTTTGTCAATCATAAAATCATTAAGTATTCAATGAAAGAAGAATTAAAAAGAGAAGGTGATTTTCAATATTTAGAATTTGGAGAAGGTACTCCAATTATCATTTTACACGGTTTAATGGGTAATTTGAGTAATTTTGAAGGTGTTTTTGATTATTTTCCTAAAAAAGGATATAAAATACTAATGCCTCAATTACCAATATACGATTTACCATTACTTAAAACCAATGTAAAAAATTTAGCAAAATTTGTGAAGTCTTTTGTTGAATTTAAAGAATTGGACAACTATATTTTAATGGGAAATTCCCTTGGAGGACATATTGCTTTATATTATTCAAAATTATTTCCAGAAAATGTTTTAGGGATGATATTGACAGGAAGCTCTGGATTATATGAAAATGCAATGGGAGGATCTTTTCCTAGACGTGGTGATTATGAATATGTGGAGCGTAAAGTTCAAGATGTTTTTTATGATAGCGCAATTGCGACTAAAGAAATTATTGATGAAACATTTGAAACTATAAACGATAGAAGCAAATTAATAAGAACCCTTGCTCTTGCAAAAAGCGCTATTAGACATAATATGGCAAAAGATTTACCAAAAATGAAAATGCCTGTTTGTTTGGTTTGGGGAAAAAATGACACCGTTACTCCTCCAGATGTAGCAGAAGAGTTTAATACTTTATTACCAAATTCTGAATTGTATTGGATTGACAAATGCGGACACACACCTATGATGGAACATCCAAATCAGTTTAACACCATTTTAGACAAGTGGTTATCTAAACAAAATTTTAAAAAATAATTTTTTTAACTTATATTAAAGACAAACTCTAAAGTAATTTATATTATGAAGAGTTCAAAATACTTTTCATGAAAATCAATACTGCTTCTTTTGTTATAAGTAATTCTCATGTTAATAAATGTCCTTCAGAAAAAATTCCTGAATATGCTTTTATTGGCAGATCAAATGTTGGTAAATCTTCATTGATTAATATGCTTACCAATCATAAAAATCTAGCCAAAACATCTAATAAACCAGGAAAAACGCAATTAATCAATCATTTTATTATTAATAAGGAGTGGTTTTTGGTTGATTTACCAGGATATGGTTATGCGAAAGTTTCTAAAAAAGCTCGGAGCAAATTTCAAGGTTTAATCTATGATTATTTTAGCAAAAGATTACAACTAGTTTGCACTTTTGTTTTAATTGATAGCAGACACGATGCGCAAAAAATAGATTTAGAATTTATGCAGTTTTTAGGCGAAAATGCTATTCCGTTTTGTATTGTTTTTACAAAATCTGATAAACTTTCGAAAACTCAAATTGATAAAAATATAGCTCAATACAAGAAAAGTATGTTGCAATATTGGGAAACAATGCCAACTTATTTCATTTCTTCATCCGTAAACAAAAACGGTAAAGAAGATATTCTTAACTTTATAAGTAACATAAATAAGGATTTATAAACAACAATACACCTATAAAATTTGCGAGTAAATTCAACTAAAAACAACTTACAAATAGTATTTGAAGACAATCATTTAATTATTGTCAATAAACGTGTTGGTGATATTGTGCAAGGTGACAAAACCAAAGACAAACCTTTAAGCGAAGTTGTAAAAGATTACATTAAAGAAAAATACAACAAACCTGGCAAAGTATATTTAGGAGTTGTTCATAGATTAGATAGGCCAACAAGCGGATTGGTGATTTTTGCTAAAACTTCTAAAGCACTTTCTCGATTAAACAAAATGCTTAGAGATAAAGAAATTGACAAAACTTATCTTGCAATTGTAAAAAATAAGCCTTCTAAAAATAATGATACCTTAATACATTATCTTAGAAAAAATCCGAAAAACAATAAAGCAATTGTTTTTAGTAAAGAAACTCCAAATACTAAAAAAGCCATCTTACATTATCAAATAATTCAAAAATTAGACAATTATTACGTGTTAAAAATTGATTTAGAAACTGGAAGACATCACCAAATTAGGGCACAACTCTCTGCTATTGGATGTTCCATTAAAGGAGATTTAAAATACGGCGCCAACAGAAGCAATAAAAATGGAGGCATCCATTTACACGCATATAAAATTGAATTCATTCATCCTGTAAAAAAAACAATGCTTAATATTACTGCAAAACCACCAAAAGATGTAATTTGGAATTTAGTAAGTTTTTAACTTTTTGTTAAACTTATTAACAATTTGCTCTAGTTGAATAATTTTTAGTACTTTTGGAATTGAAAAAGAACAAATAATAATCAAACCCCTATGATTATGGAGCACTTACCAAAAAATCCTCATGGAATTGATAATATTCCAACAAAATTAGAACGTATTAAATCAAGCAACAGTATCAATCAAATTAACCGTTTACACAGAACCCTTATTACCCTTGAAGAAAAATGTAACATGAAAGTTGCTGAAAATTATTTAATTGGGTTTTTAGAACAAAA
>CAZYKN010000003.1:0-19200 GCA_964648135.1 uncultured Flavobacteriaceae bacterium | reverse complement strand
TCATTTAAAAGTAAAGCAATATCTTCTTTAATCCATTGCACTTGTTTATCGTCTAAACCATCGTAAAATTTTAATGGATTTTCATTTTCTCCAACTTTGGTTACTCTTGATCTTATGTATCCGTTTTTATCAATTAAAGCAAATAGACCAGAATGTTCAAAACCACCTTCAGCTTTAGTGTTTTTACCTGCGTAAAGTTTAAAACCTTCATTAGATAATTGAAACACTTTATCTATATCACCTCTTAGAAAGTGCCAATTTTTCATGGTTGCTCCTTTTTCTTCTGCGTATTTTTTTAATGTTTCTTGTGTATCTCTTTCTGGATCTACAGAGATAGATGCAATGGCAAAATCGGAATTTTTAACAAAGGTATTCTGGATTTTTACCATGTTTTTGTTCATTTTAGGACAAATATTTGGGCAACTTGTAAAGAAAAATTCCACTACATATACTTTATTTTGATAATCTTTATTACTAATGGTTTTACCGTTTTGATCTATAAAACTAAAATTTGGAACTTTTTCAAATTTCATTAGCGATGAAGCTCCTTTTTTATTGGATAATTTTTCAATGTCTTTGTCTGTAGTTACTACCTCATTATTTTTGATGGTATTTACTATTTTTGGAATGGCATAAATACCAAATATAAGTACAATAAAAGCAATTCCTATATATGATTTATTCTTCATTTTTTTTGATTTTAAATGGATTTTTAAATACTTCTTTTTTCTTATTTTTCTTTAAAGCTAAACGATATTCTGCTAGTAAAATTTTAACATCATCTACCATTTTTTGATGAATTGGTGAAACGGTTTCGGCATTATAGCCATAGAGTAAACCGTCTTTATAATCTTTGTCTTTATTTCGTCCTCTTAAAGTATTCTTTTTATCAATAATAAATGCTTGAGGCACATAAGCGTTTTCGTCTAAAGAAAAAGGAGTATGAAAACTATTAAAAAGCAGTTTTATATTTTCTTTTGAAGTAAAAATAAAGTACCAATGATTGATGTTGGTATTAAAAGCCAATTCCTTTTTTAATTGATTTGCTTTTTCTTCTGTTCCGTTAGGTAAAATAACTACAAACTGAAACTTTTTAAATCCGTTAAAGCGTTTATAAATTTTTTCGTTTAAATTTAACGCATTGGTTTTATGTTGTAATAAATCACTTCCTAAAAAGGAAACAATACTTATTTTATCTTTAAAACCAACCTTTTGATTTGGTTCTAAACTAGAAATATCTAGTACATTTTGTTGTAAACTAGGTAAATACCTAAATTTATTCTGACCTGTTAAAATCATTAAATAAAACACCAAAGGACCTATAAGCAACGCCAATAACAGCCAAACTTTTTTTCGTTGATTTTTTTTAGTAACGGAATTTTTCATAGGATAAAATTAAAAAAAATGTCTGAAAAGAAATTTTTTCAGACATTGAATTTTTTATTAAATTGGCATTCGTTCCCTTTTAATGAAATTGTATAAGTGCTTTATATGCTCCTGTAAAAGTTTCTCCTATTGCTCCACCTTCTGTCAATACATAAAAAGTTAAGTATAAAATGTAGAGTAGTAAAGTCCAAACTATAACTCTTCTAAACCATTTTTTTTCATCGTGTAAGTGCATAAAAAACCATGCAATATAATAGGCTTTTACTAAGGTAAGGATTAAGAAAATCCAATTTAAAAGACTTGTACCTAATACTTTTGATAAATATAATGATTTTGGTTTATAAATACCTAAAACAACTTCAACCAAGGTAATAACGGTAAGTATTCCAAATACTTTCCAAATAAGTGCTTTATGCGAATGTGCTTGTGTGTTTGACATAAATAAGTTTTTTAAGATTAAAATAAGTAGAAAAAGGTAAAGACGAAAATCCACACTAAATCTACAAAGTGCCAATATAAACCAGATTTTTCAATCATTTCATAATGACCTCTTTTTTCGTAAGTTCCAACGAGTACATTAAATAAAATAATAATATTAATTAAAATTCCAGAAAACACGTGAAAACCGTGAAAACCAGTAATAAAGAAAAAGAAATCACCAAATAAGGTTAAACCGTATTCGTTTACTTTTAAATTAGCTCCATAAACCACTTGTTTTGCTTTTTGTAGTACTTTTTCTGCTTCAGCTCTACTAAGAATTACTTTGGTTTTTGTTGCTTGATTGATCTGTTGTGTGCGAATGGTAATGTCTGGATTTGCTTTAAAACCTTCAATAACTTGTTCTAAATTTACTTTAGGAAGTGTAGGTTCTGTTTTATTCCAAATACCATTTGTTTTAGTATGTTGTATTCTATCTGAATGGTTTGCTGCAGCAAAACTTGTTAAAGCAACTTGTTCACCTTCTTTATTAACAAATTGAACAACATCATCAGAATTTAAAATTACTGCTCCTTTATCACCTTGAATAAAATGTTTCCATTCCCAAGCTTGAGAACCTAAAAACACCATTCCTCCAAGAATGGTCAATAGCATATAAAGCGCTACTTTGTTTTGTTTCATGTGTTTACCTGCATCAACTGCAAAAACCATTGTAACTGATGAAAATATCAAAACAAAGGTCATAAATGCCACATAAATCATTGGCATAGATTGGTGTGTAAAAGGCACGTGTGTAAACACTTCATCGGCAATTGGCCAAACCTTTAAAAAACGAAAACGCATAAAACCATAAGCACCTAAAAATCCTGCAAAGGTTAAAGCATCAGAAATTAAGAAAAACCACATCATCATTTTTCCATAACTGGAGTTAAAAGGTCTGTCGCCTCCACCATTCCAAGTTGTTCCTGTGGTTTTATTTGGGATTGTTACTTCCATTATTTATTTGATTTAAGTTAGTTCATTTTATATGATAATAAGTCATAAAAACACAAATATATAAATCTTTATGATAATTATCATAAAATTGCAAGAAAAAATAAAAATAAGAACACCCAAAGTCCACCTAAAAAGTGCCAAAAAATTTCTCCTAATTGAATTCCTAAATGATTTGCTGCGGTATATTTACCTCTATAATTATTAAATAATAAAACCAAAATAACGAGTAAACCTACTATTACGTGAACGGCATGAGCAAAGGCTACAATATCAAATAATGATGAAGAAACGTTGCTGTCTTTTCCTGTAAAGAACAAACCAGCTTTAGTTAAATCTAAATATCCTTGATATTGAAAATAGATAAAAGCAATTCCTAATAACATAGATGCAATTAATAAATAATTGGTTTTTGCTCTATTTTCTTTTTGCATCTCTTTTCTAGCAAAATAAAAAATGACACTACTTAAAACAATGAGTAGTGTGCTTAAATAAAATATTTTTGGGAGTTCAAAAGTAACCCAATCCTCTCTTTTTCTACTAATAATGTAAGCACTTGTAAGTCCTGCAAAAGACATACTTAAAGCAACTAAAGCAAAATATAACATTTGCTTAAAGGTTTTTTCTTTGGTTTTTAAATTGGTTATCATAAGTTAATGTAAAAATTTATCGATGACAAATATTATTTGAATGAGTGTGATGTATAAAACACTTGAAAGCATTAATTTTCTAGCTGTTTTATCATCTTGATTTTTATGTAGTTTAAATCCGTAATAAAGCATCACTAAACCTAATAAAAATACAATAATTGCTGTTATGGGTAAAATGTAAAATTCACCTGTCCGTTTTAAAACGGGATAAATTGACGCAACAATCATTAATAAGGTATAAATAATGGTTAATCTTGTGGCAACATGATTTTTTTCATTAGTTGGCATCATATTAAATCCTGCTTTTTTATAAGCATCAAATTGTAACCAACCTATTGCCCAAAAATGTGGGAATTGCCAAAAAAATTGTATGGCAAACAACATTCCTGCTTCAATACCAAAATGATTGGTTGCTGCAACCCATCCTAACATAAACGGAATTGCACCAGGAATTGCGCCAACAAAAACACACAAAGGAGTTACAGGTTTTAAAGGAGTATAAACACTAGTGTATAAAAAAACCGAAATAGCACTAAACATGGCCGTTTTTGGATTGATAATGTATAAGGCAATTATCCCTAAAATGGTCATTATAACAGCAATAGTTATAGCGGTTTTAACAGACATTCTACCACTTGGTAAAGGTCTATTTTGTGTTCTTGGCATGACACTATCTGGAACACGCTCTAAAATTTGATTATAAGCATTTGATGCTCCAACCATACAATAACCACCAAAAGCTAATAAAAGGATGGTTTTTATACTTATAGTATGTGCTCCTAATAAATATCCTGAAAGGGAAGAAATTACCACACTTAGCGATAATCCAAATTTAGTAAGTTGCTTAAAATCGGTTAAAAAAGTTGTTGTTTTGTTCAAAAGATTGGTTATAATTGCTATTTTGCAAAGATATCATTTATTATAAACTGACAAAAGTCATTTAATCTTTATAATTAGTATTTACAATTACTTTTCTTTGTACTGTAAAATCATCCGATTGCAATTGTATAAAATAGACGCCTTTTGTTAAATGAATAGGTAATGAAATTTTGTTTGAATTGTCTATAACTTGTTTTGAAAACAGTAGTTTACCATTGACATCAATTATAGAAATTTTTATGTTTTTATTAGCTGCTTTATCCATTAAAATCACCAAGTTATCTTTTACAGGATTTACAATTTTAACAGTACCATTCAATAATTCATTGGCAATACTTGCAGGATCTTGTAAAACAATTTCATTCCAAGCAAAAGCGACATTTTCTTGAGTTAAAGTAACATGAGGTTCATTTTCTGTTGGTAAATACCACGCATCAAAAGGGGTTTCTAACGCTAAATTTGCATTGTTTACCGTATGAAACCAATTTGTTTGATTGTTATTAAATTCAATTGCCATTCCACTAACAGCTGGAATAAAATTAAAATAATCGGTTTGTAACGCTTGAACAAATTCACCTGCAATTCCAGAAGTACCAACATCATTTGTAACATTAGATAAATCAAACAATCCTCCAGCAGCAGCATCTACACCATGAGAAAAGGTAAATGCTTCTGAAGTTGCATCACTTTCTACATCAAAAGCAGGAATATACCAAGCAAAATCAATATATACATTACTTACATCAACCGTATTGTTTGCGTAAGGAGTAAAATGTACGTCCAAATAGGCATCAGTTCCAGTTTCTACATCAATAGATACGTTAACAATTTCTCTTCCTGGCAAGATGTCTGCTCCAACTTTATCAGGATAAAAATGAGCTAAACCGCTTCCATTTATAATGGAAACTTTTCTTAAATTTTCTGGAAAACCAGTATTTGTTAAAGCGTGCATACTGTTGTAAAACAAGTTGTAAAACGGATGTTTTTGAGGCAGTTTTAAACTAGAATTAAACGTTACTCCATCGCTATTTGTAATATGCGCTTCTAATTGATCTACCAACATTTGTCTTGCAGCATTAGACTTCATCATACCATTAACCACAGGTTGTAAAGCCTCTACATTCTGATTACCTATAAACCAAAAATCATTTAAACCATTTGCTAAAAAATTAAACTGATGTTGAAATCCAATAGGAACATTTGCACCTTCTAATGGAGCGTCAAAGGCAATCCACAAACGAGTATCGTGGTTTATTCCTTGGTTTTCCATATAATTTAAAGCGTATTGTGAAATTAAACCACCCATACTTGGACCAATAACCACATTAGGTTCATTTCCTGTTTTTTGATTGTTAATTTGGGTCATTAAATCTACCAACAACATGGCATTTCTTTCTATAAAATCAACACCACCATCTATAACTTCTCCATCTTGGGAACGTGTATAAACAGGAAAATTTAGTATAATCACATCAAAACCTTCTGCTCGTACTAAATCTGCTAAATTTTGTGTTGTATTATTGGTGTTTGTAAAATCAAATAAATCATATATTCCTTCTACATAATTCCCTGTATTATTATCGGTATATCCTGCAATTGGTCTTCTGTCAAACGGATCAAAACCATCAACAATAAAAATAGGTTTATCTAAAACAGCATTTGGTTCTGTACTTAAAAAAACCTCGTATTCTCCTTCACCTACATACGATGTTTCTCCATACGCAGATAAATCTGGAACAGTAGTTCCTGTAAAATTACTCGCTGTTCTACCAAATAGATTTTGTAAATCGTCAAGATTATAAAGCACTTCTAATTGTGAAGATAATAATAAAGAAAATCCATCATTAAACGTAATTCTATATTGTATTTTTTTTGTTCCTGCTGAAGAATAGTTGATTAAAATTGGAGTGTCAAAAGTTACTTTTCTAAAAGATTGTCCGTTGTTAAAATCGATTTCAATTTTGTTGATTTTGCGAGAAGTGGTATTAAAAACGGCTGTTTTCTCTAAAATAAAGGTAAGTGATAAACCTTTGTCTTTGGTTCTTAAGACAGTAGCAATATTTAATGAATGTTTATTAAATATATTTGAAGTATCTGTACGTATTAAAAAACCATCACTGTCATTAGTAACACTACCCTTTGTAAAAGCTTCTTTTTTTATAGTTTCATATTCAGAAATTAAGATTGCAATAGGAAGCACATCGGTAAAATAACTTTGCTTGCTTTTTTCTTTTAAAACCGATAAATCTACCAAACGATGTTGAAAATCGCTTTGAGCAATGGTTTTAAACGCTTGATAAAAATCATAAATAGTATTTGTTTTATATTTATCTAAAGAAACTAACGGATTTTCTTGAACTAAAATAGAAGTTTCCATTCCGTTTACATTAAACTTTTTAAGAATATTTTGTTTTTTTTGAGCAAAACTAGTAAAACTAATCACTAAAAAAATATGGAATAAAAAACGTTTCATAAAGAACATATTTGGTAAATAATTGATTCAAATATACGTGAAAATTTTTTATTGTTTGAACTTAAGATATTTAATCTTTTTTTAGTGAGGGCTTCACTTAAAGTGAAACCCTCACTTTTAATATCACTTTGAGTAAAATACTCAATTATTTATCTTTCATATTCTTAAAAACTTCCGTAACCTCACTATGAGAAACAGGTCTGTTTTTAAAATGATCTAATAAATAAGCAACTTCTTTCTCATCAGTAGTTAGTTGTTTAATGATATTTCCTAAGTGCATTTTCATGTGTCCGCTTTGAATACCAGTAGTTGTTAATGCACGTAAAGCGGCAAAATTTTGAGCCAATCCAACAACTGCAACAATTTCCATGAGTTGTTGTGCGGTTGGATGTTCTAAAATATCTAAACTCAATTTTGCTAAAGGATGTAATTTTGTTAAACCACCAACTGTTCCTAGAGCTAAAGGAATTTCCATCCAAAAATGGAACATATCACCTTCAATTTTTGCATTAGATAAACTTTTGTATTTACCTGTTTTTGAAGCATAAGCATGAACTCCAGCTTCAACAGCTCTAAAATCGTTTCCTGTGGCAATAACAACTGAATCAATTCCGTTCATAATTCCTTTATTATGAGTAACTGCTCTGTGAGGTTCTGCATTGGCAATATTTAAAGCATTGACGAATTTTTGAGCATATACTTCGGCATTATTTTTATATAACTCTGCTACTTTACAAGAAACTTCGGCACGAACTAAGCAATCTGGAACATAATTAGACAAGATACTCATTACAATTTGTAACTCTAATTCCGTTTTCTCATTAAAATAACTAGCAATTGCTTCCAAACAAGTATTTATAAAATTTGCTCCCATACTGTCTTTGGTTTCAAAAGTAACGTGAAGCTGATAGTAATCTTTTAAGTCTTTTGTCTTATTTCGCAATTCTATGTTTAATATTCCACCACCACGCTTGCGCATATTTTTGGTAATGTTATTGGTTACTTCAAACAATTCCTGTTTAACAGAATTAAAATAAGCTTGTAAGTCTTCTTCTTTTCCAGAAAACATAAAATGTACCTGACCAATTTTTGTAGTTGAAATTACTTTGGTTTTAAATCCACCTCTTGTACTCCAAAACTTAGCAACTAAGGAAGCTGCGGCTACTACGGAGCTTTCTTCAATTGCCATTGGAACGGTGTAAGTTTTTCCATTTATCACAAAATTTGGAGCAACAGCATACGGAAAATAAAAATTAGAAATGGTGTTTTCTATAAAATCATCGTGTAGTTTTTGTAAATCAGGATTGGTATTCCAATACGATTTTAAAATATGTATTCCTTGCGCTTTATCACTAAAAAACTGATTGGCTAACCAGTCTATTTTCTCGTCTTTGCTTAGTTTTGAAAAACCGTTTATTTGTTTACTCATGCTATAAAAATTGAAATACAAAAGTAAATTAAAATTTAAGCAGATAAGAAAATTTATGAAAATTTATTGTTTTACGTATTTTTACAATAAAAATATCCATACGTATGAGTAATAAAAAAAGAAAAGAAATTTTATTAGATATTGAAACCGTTGAATTATTACAAATTCAAGCGGAAAAAGAAGGTAGAAAGCTTAAAAACTACATGGAATTTGTTTTAAAAGAAAAGGCAAATAGTATAGAATTATCTGATAATTATAAAACAATGATAGACGAAATGTTGAATCATAAAGAAAAACTCAACTTTTTAAGTGAAGAAGAATTTAGAAATAAACTAAATCAAAAATGAAATATCAAATAGTTTTTATGGTAATAGCTTTGGACCAAGAATTTCATACCAAATATAAAAGCCACTTAAACCACCTATTAAACCACTAACAATAAAAGTGAATCTTTTTGATTTTGGAATTAACTTAAATACAACTAATAATGAAACTAATAAACCTATAAACCCTAAAAATACAGAAAAAGTTCCTTCAGGTAATTTTAAAATTTTAGAAATTTCATATTCATCACCACCAAAATAATTACCCTTAAAGAACAAACCATTAAAAATTCCTGTAATTAAATTAAACACTTCACGTAACCAAAAAAGAGATAAAAAAACGGCTAACCAATCTATAAAATTAAATTGTTTTTTATATCTTCTAAAATATAAAATCAAAAGTCCTAAACATCCTGTTAATATTGTTTGAGCAGGACCTCCAACAGTAATCCAAAAACTTTTTCTATTTATTTCCTCTATTTTTTCTTTAAATATTGAATTTTCCTCTTTCATGATTGCAGATTTATTTGTTATATAAAACGCATTCAATTCTAAGTATTCGCTTTTAATACTAGAATTCATACTTCCATAATGAAGATTCGTTTTATAGCCAAAGCTTTTAGCAACCAAAATATGCCCATATTCATGTGAAATAGTACCAATTATAGTGAACGAAAAGAATAGAATAACAAAAAAAGGCAACCATTTAAAATCAATTCTTATACTCATCATAAGTGTAAAACTAAATATTTTTATTGATTTTAACAAAAATCAACTCAAATTTCCGTAAACTTGAACTTTAATTCCATTACAATGAAAAAAATAACATTTTTAATAGTCAGTTTGTTTTTATTTATAAGCTGTGCTACTTCACAAAAAACCACAAAAAAAACCACAAATTTATCTAATAATTATCTTCCCATTACAATAGAAGACATTTGGCAAAAAGGAACTTTTAGAACGCAATATTTAGGTGGATTTCATACTGCTAAAAAAGGCGATTTCTATTATGTTATTAATAATCAAGGTAAAGAATTAGATAAATATTCGTATGAAACGTTAGATAAAGTAAAGACTTTGGTAGATGCCTATAATTTACCTGAAATCAATTCATTATACGATTATAAATTTAATGATGATGAAAATAAATTAATTATAGGTACTGCTATAAAACATATTTACCGTCATTCTACAAAAGGTGTTTATTATGTATATGATTTGAATAGTAAAAAACTATCGCAAATTACCGATAATCAAATTCAAGAACCTACTTTTTCTCCTGACGGAAATAAGGTTGCCTATATGTATAATAACAATCTTTTTTATAAAGATTTAACTGCAAACACCACTAAACAAATCACTTTTGATGGTGAAAAAAATAAAATCATCAACGGTATAACTGATTGGGTTTATGAAGAAGAATTTGCTTTTGTAAGAGCTTTTGAATGGAATAATACTTCTAATAAAATAGCCTTTATTCGCTTTGATGAAACTGATGTTCCAGAATTTTCAATGGATATTTACGGAAGTGATTTATACCCAAAACAGCAAGTTTTTAAATATCCAAAAGCTGGTGAAAACAATGCTAAAGTGAGCTTGTTTATGTATAATCTTAATAGTAATTCCAAACAAAAAATTGATTTAGGAAAAGATAAGCAGTATTATTTACCTAGAATGGAATGGAATAAAGCCAATCAGTTGTGTGTTACCACGCTCAACCGTCATCAAAATAATTTAAACTTACTTTTTGTTGATGAAAACACTTTATCACATCAAGTAATTTTAAACGAAAAAGATGCTGCATATATTGATATTACAGATAATTTAACTTTTTTAGATGATAATTCCTTTATTTGGACGAGTGAGCAAGATGGTTTTAATCATATTTACCACTATTCACAAAATGGCAAACGCATCAATCAAGTAACAAAAGGACAATGGGAAGTTACTAATTATTATGGATTTGATAAAAAAACTAATCGTGTTTTCTTTCAATCTACACAAGATGGCTCTATCAATAGAACCATTTCTTCCATAAAAATTAATGGAAAAAATATGCAAAAATTATCTACTAATATCGGTTCAAATTCCGCTGCTTTTAGTAAGAGTTTTAATTATTATATCAATACTTTTTCAAATACAGAAACACCAACAATTTACACCTTAAACGATGCTAAAACAGGTAAACAGTTAAAAGTGATTAAAGATAATACAACTATTTTAGCCAAATTAAAACCCTATAATTTAGGAAAAAAAGAATTTTCAACCATTACAACCAAAGATGGAACATTTAATATGTGGCTTTTAAAACCTGCAAATTTTGATGCTTCAAAAAAATATCCTTTATTTATGTATCAATATTCTGGTCCTGGAAGTCAATCTGTTTCAAACAGATGGAATTATTCAGATGATTATTGGTATCAAATGCTTGCCCAAAAAGGATATATTATAGCTTGTGTTGATGGAAGAGGAACAGGTTATAAAGGACGAGATTTTAAAAAAATAACTCAAAAAGAGCTTGGTAAATACGAAATTGAAGATCAAATTAATGCAGCTCAAGAACTCGGAAAACGAGCATATATTGATAAAAATCGCATAGGAATTTGGGGTTGGTCTTTTGGAGGTTATATGTCTTCTTTGGCAATTACCAAAGGAGCGGATACTTTTAAAATGGCAATTGCTGTTGCTCCAGTTACTTCTTGGCGTTTTTACGATAGTATTTATACTGAAAGATATATGGAAACACCACAAGAAAACGCCAGTGGTTATGATGATAATTCACCTATTAATTTTGCACATTTATTAAAAGGAAAATACTTACTCATTCACGGTACTGGTGATGATAATGTACACGTTCAAAATACCATGAGAATGGTTAATGCTATGGTACAAGCAAATAAACAATTTGATTTGTTTCTCTATCCAGATAGAACACATGGGATTTATAGTACACGTAATGATAGACTGCATTTATATACCAAAATGACGAAGTTTGTTGAAGATAATTTGTAAGTGAGGGTTTCTAGCTGTATGTTTTTAACCACATAGGCACATAGAAAATAGAGAAATACCTTTAGGTTTATAAGGTTACATAGATGAGATGCTGAATTAATTTCAGTATCAGCAGGTCGGTATTCAAAAACACAAATAATCTGTGTAAATCTGCGTTATCTGTTAAAATCCGTGTTTCCATAAACACACAGTTTTCCATACTGTTCTGCGAAAATCTGCGAAATCTGCGGGAGATTTTAACCACATAGACACATAAGAAATACATAGAAAATTTATGTAAATTTTACACTCAAATAATTCGTGCAAATTAGTGTAATTAGTGGCTAATTATCATGACGATTACTAAGAGGTTTTGATGTTCATTAGATGATTGGCTATAAATAAAGTGAGGGTTTCACTTAGAGTGAAGCCCTCACTAAAACTCACACCGTGACTCAAAGTCACAGTGTGAGTAAAAAAATAGTGGTTTTTAAGTGATACTATAACTTCAAGTCATAGTATCACTAATACCAAATGGGATTATACTTTATTTTTCTTATACCTTTTAACAATAAAGTAAATTCCTAAAGCCAAAAATAAATAAGGAAAAATCATTAAATAAATTATCCCTGAATTAATTCCTTCTGCTAAATCACTATCACCATTTTCTACTACTGCTTTACACATAGCACATTGTGATGAAACAGTAAGAGTACTCATTAGCACTATAAAAACAAGTATTTTTTTAATGAACATAATACGGACTAATAAGCAAATAAACAACAACTCCTGTTACCGCAACATAAAGCCATAAAGCAAAAGCATATTTTCCTAATTTTTTATGACGTATAAAATCTTGGTTTAGAGCACGTACAAAAGTGAATAACACAAACGGAACTACGAGTATTGATAAGATAATATGCGTAATTAAAATAAAGAAATAAACATATCTTATAACACCTTCGCCTCCAAAAGGCGTATCGTGTGAAGTAGCGTGATATAAAATATACATAATTAAAAAACCCAAAGTTAATAACATGGAGGTTTTAATTAATCTTTCGTGTAATTTTCTTTTTTTGTTTTTAATAGCAACAATAGCTGAAACCAATAAAATAGCTGTTATAGCATTGGTTGTAGCATAAATAGGAGGTAAAAAAACAGGCAATTCAATATCTAACTTTACACTAAATAACGAGGCAATAACCAAAGGAATGGCTATGGATAACACCGTAATTAATTTATTGTAATTCTTAGGTTTAGACATTAATTATTTTTTAGATTTAAAAAGAGGCACATTAGAACAAGCTTCACCATACATTACACTTGTAGCCACATTTACTAAACGCTGTGCTAATTGTACGTAAGCCGAGTCTGGAATGGGTTTTTCTGAACATCCCTTAATTAAAACATGTTTATTTCTAAACAATTCTAAATCTAAATTTGAAATTATTTCATTAAACAAAACCGTTTCAATGGTTTTAAAATCTCCTACTACAATTCTATTTGTAAAAGGGGATAATTTTACTGTTAAAAGCAAATAAGCCCAAGATGGTATAATAGCATCTGTACTACAATGTAAAGCAACAAAAGCGTCTTGATACTGACTCCAATCGTGATTTTCTACATGAGCTCTAAATTCTTTTTCTTTGAGTACTGTACCTTCAAAAAGCCAATCTTTTATATCAAAAGCCACACGCTTACCTATTGGATAAAAATCTTCTAAGTCAACATTTACTAATTTACTGTTTTTTATTCTATTAAGTATTTCCATGAATTACAAATATACACTTTTTTATAAAAACCCAAGCTCTAATTTTGCCTCTTCTGTCATTAAGCCTTGATGCCATGGTGGATCAAAAGTAATTTCAACCTCGGCGTTAGTAACTTCTTTAATGGTTTTAATTTTTTCTTCTACCTCAACAGGTAATGTTTCTGCAACAGGACAATTTGGTGAAGTTAAGGTCATTAAAATTTTAACTTCATTATTTTCATTGACTAGTACATCGTAAATTAAGCCTAGCTCGTATATATCTACAGGAATTTCTGGATCATAAATAGTCTTTAATTTTTCAATTATTTTTGGTCCTAAATCTTCTACTACTTTACTCATTATTTTCCTTATTAAGAATAATTATAAATAACAAAAGTAAACTAAAAATTTGATATGAAATTATTTTTTTCGATAAAAGACAGAGCAAACTTATACTTTTTTGTAAAGTTGATTTGCTTGTCATTCCTGTGAATCTCAAAAAGTATCTAATTAATCTTAAAATTATAAACGACTATTATTCAAAAGATTCCTGCCTTCGCAGGAATGACATAACAAAAGTATGAGACTACTCTGTATAAACCATTATTAAACTTTACCTTTTTTGATAAGAAACAAAACTATAATCAAACGGATTTTTAATGTCTTTTTTAAATGTTTTTTTGGAAACTTCTTTCCATTTTTTTAAATCAATTTTTGGGAAGAAAACATCTGCTTCAAAAGTATGATGTACATAGGTAATGTCTAATTTATCCGCAATTTGAATAGCTTGTTTATAGATTTGTGCTCCTCCAATTATAAACGGATTATCATCGTTTTTAACCAGTTTTAGAGCGTTTTCTAAGGAGTTTGCAACCAAACATCCATTTTGTTGATACTTTTTATTTCTAGTAATGATAATAGTTGTTCTATTTGGTAAAGGTTTTCCAATAGATTCAAAGGTTTTGCGTCCCATAATTATATGATGACCTGTTGTTAGCTTTTTAAACCGTTTTAAATCGGCTGATAAATGCCAAATCAATTGGTTGTCTTTTCCAAGTGCGTTATTATTTGCAATGGCTGCAATGATGGTTATTGTCATTCCTTTTTTCTTATTTTTCTTTCTTTTTCTAGCTTTTTTAATTAAGTTTTTCAATAGATTTTTTTGATGAAAGTGAATAAATTCAATATATAAATATAAACCTTAGTAATATTAAACAGAAACTTTTCCTCTAATTAAAGGATGTGGATTGTAACCAATCAATTCAAAATCTTCATATTTAAAATCAAATATATTTTTAATAGATGGATTGAGTTTCATCTGTGGTAACTCTTTAGTTTCTCTTGATAATTGTAAAGCAATTTGCTCATTATGATCATTATAAATATGTGCATCACCAAAGGTATGAATAAATTCTCCAGGCTCTAAATCGGTTACTTGTGCAATCATTAAAACCAATAAAGCATAACTCGCAATATTAAATGGAACTCCTAAAAATATGTCTGCACTTCGTTGATATAACTGACAAGACAACTTTCCATTTGCAACATAAAATTGAAAAAAAGCATGACACGGAGGCAAAGCGGCTTTTCCATTAGCTACATTTTCCGAAAAAGAAATAGAAGTGTCTGGCATTACACTTGGGTTCCAAGCAGAAACCATCATTCTTCTAGAGTTTGGATTGTTTTTTATGGTTTTAATCACTTCGGTAATTTGGTCAATTTCTTCACTGTTCCAATTACGCCATTGATGACCGTAAACAGGTCCTAAATTTCCATTTTCATCAGCCCAAGCATTCCAAATTTTAACACCATTTTCTTTTAAATAACCAATATTGGTATCGCCTTTTAAAAACCATAGCAATTCATGAATAATAGACTTTAAATGTAATTTTTTGGTTGTTAACATAGGAAAACCATCTGCTAAATCAAATCGCATTTGATAACCAAAAACGGATTTTGTTCCTGTTCCTGTTCTATCGCCTTTTTCTATTCCGTTTTTCTGAACGTGTTTTATTAAGTCTAAGTATTGTTTCATAATCCTATCTTCGTCTTCCTAAAGGGAAGAAACTAATGTTTGATTTCACCTATTTTATCTGGATTGTGTTTGTATTTAAAAACAAGAGCAAAAAGGATTGCTAGTATCAATGCATAAACAGCAAATACTAACCAAATGCTGTACCAATCACTTCCAGCTGTTGTTGTAAAATAATCGACTACCCTTCCGCTTAATTTTGCACCAATCCACGCACCAACTCCATTGGTTAATAAAATAAATAAACCTTGAGCAGAGCTTCTGTATTTACTATCGGTTTCGGTTTCGATAAATAAAGAACCCGAAATGTTAAAAAAGTCAAATGCTGCTCCATAAACTATCATAGACATAATTAAGTAACCAACACCTATTCCTTCTGGAGAACCAACTCCAAATAATCCAAAACGTAAAAACCAAGCCAACATACTCATAATCATTACTACTTTAATACCGAATTTTTTTAAGAAAAACGGAATAGTTAAAATAAACAAGACTTCAGAAACTTGTGAAAGTGCTATAAATGTATTGGAATTTGTTACCACAAAAGAATCTGGATATTTATCAGCAAAACTTCCCATAAAAGCAGAAGCCCAAGCATTAGAAATTTGTAATACGACACCTAATAAAGTGGCAAAAACAAAAAATATTGCCATTTTATACTCTTTAAACAGTGCAAAAGCATCTAAACCTAAACGTTCAGCAAATGATTTATTTTCTGATGTTGATAATGGAATATTTGGAATAGTAAACGAATAAATTCCCATAATTAATGAAATAACAGCAGCAAAATAAAATTGCGTGTTGTTATTTGCCCATCCAAAAGTTCCAACAGCAACCTCAGCAACTATAAAACCAATCGTTCCCCAAACACGAATACCAGGAAACACTTTAACTACATCGTACTCATGCTTTTCTAGCAAACTATACGAAACTGAATTTGCTAAACCTAAAGTTGGCATATACATAGTTAAATATCCTAATATTAGCCAAAAAAAAGTATCATAATCTTGTGTTTGTGCTAGATAAACCATAAAACCTGCTCCTATGATGTGCAAAATACCTAAAACTTTTTGAGCATTTAAGTATTTGTCTGCTATAATTCCTACAATAGCAGGCATAACTAAAGAAGCCAAACCAAGTGTTGAAAAAACACCTCCTATTTGTCCTCCAGAAAAATGTAAATTATTATAAAGATAACCTCCAAGTGAAATTAACCATGCTCCAAATACAAATAATTCTAAAAAATTTAATATTGTTAATCTTAATTTTATGCTCATAATATTTAGCTGTTTTATTTATTTTTAAGTTTTTGAAAAATATTTACTCTCTATTCTATCTTCTCTCTATTCTTTCCTCCATCAACTTCTAGTATCAATTTCATCTCTAATTTTTGCTGCTAGTTCATAATCTTCATCAGCTACAGCTTTTTCTAAGAGTAAGTTTAGTTCCTCTGTACTTTTTGAAGTGAATTGATTCTCTTGTAATATTTCTTCAAGAGGATTAATAGATTCTTCTACATTCAAATCTTCTTCAGTACGTTTGTCAATTTTTTCTTTTGTTTTAAGAAATATTCCTGCAGTATCTAAAATGTCTTTATAGGTAAAAATGGGTGCGTTAAATCGCACAGCTAGTGCAATGGCATCAGAGGTTCTTGCATCAATAATTTCTTCTATTTTATCTCTTTCGCAGATTAAACTAGAAAAGAAAACACCATCAACTAATTTATGGATAATTACTTGCTTAACTTTAATTTTAAAACGCTCTGAAAAGGTTTTAAACAAATCATGCGTTAAAGGTCTTGGTGGTTTAATGTCTTTTTCTAAAGCTATTGCAATTGCTTGTGCTTCAAACGCTCCAATAATAATAGGTAAGGTTCTTGCTCCTGTTGCCTCTTTTAACACCAAAGCATACGCTCCAGTTTGTGTTTGACTGTATGAAATTCCTTTTATATCTAATCGTACTAAACTCAATGTTCTCTGTTTTGTTTTAAAAAATAAATGATAAAAATCACTCTAAATTGATGGCACAATTTACTAAAAAATATTTTGTTTTGCGTTCTAAATTTTTTTAGTTATTCACTAGTTAAAAACAGAATTTAAAAAAGTGGTGGTTTTGGTTGTTTTAATGTTGAATTGGTATGACTCTTCAACTAGTCTCAGTACGTCTTAAAGACGTACCGAGACTTTGTACTATAAAACCCTTCAAAGGTTAAAAGTGAGGGCTTCACTTGGAGTGAAACCCTCACTAAAAACTCACACCGTGACTCAAAGTCACGGTGTGAGTGAAAATTGTGAAAAAATGGGTGTAAGCGTCAGTGTCGCTTGAAGCGACGCCGACGCTGAAAAATTGAAAAGTGATTTTTTAAGTGATACTATGACTTCAAGTCACAGAATCACTAATCAACCAATACTCATTTAACATCAAAATACACTATAAAGTGAGGGCTTCTTGGAGTGAAATCCTCACTAAACTCACACCGTGACTCAAAGTCACGGTGTGAGTGAAAAGGAAATTTAAAAATGAGGAAATTTTATTATTACTCCTTAACCACTTTTTTAACACCAAAATCACCATTTGTAGCAACTACTTTTACAAAGTAAATGCCTGATGCCAATTTTGAAATGTTTATTTGCTGTGTATTGGTGTTTTTTAACACTAATTGTCCTAATTTACTATATACAGAAATGCTTTTTATAGCTGTTTTAGACTGGATATTTAAAATATCTTTGGTTGGTGTTGGATAGACTGAAAACTGTAATAATTGCGCATCATTAACAGCTAAAGTATTTACAATGGTAGTACTTGCTGTATTGGTTTCTATTGCTGCATTATAATCAAAAAAGATGTCTGCTTTGTTGTTAAAGGTATCGCCTAAAACTACATTGTTTTTTGGTTTTATTTTATAAGCAATATAACCGTGAGAACCTGCCTCGTCTGTGGTGCTATCTGGTAAGTGAATGTCTTCAAAAATAAACTCTACTTCGTTGCCGTTTTTTATGGCTACTCTGTTTGCATGACTGGTAGTTTCTAATTGTAAAGTATTCCAATCTAATTTATCATCTAAAATATTTTTAACCACTACATTTATAGCATCTGCTGTACCTGTGTTTTGAAAACGAATAACATAATGTAAGTATTTAGAGGCATCTGCTAATAAAATTTCATTGCCTTCTGTACACGTCATATCATTTGGATCATAAGAACCTATTACGGTTTGGTTAAACGTAAAAGTATTATCATCTACGGTATAATCTCCAGCAATTGGATTAATAATTGCTGTAAAATCTAACACATCACCAATGTTTGTTGGTTGTGATGCTGTTGGTGTGTGTGTATTAAAATTTAGTCTAATAGTTCTGGTTTCAAACGGATTTAAGTTTGTATAATCAAAGCTTAAACTATTTGCTGTTTGGCTATTTACCGTTTCTGTTGCATTTAAAAAATCTAATTTTGTTTCATCAAAAGTAAAAGAAATATTACCACTTAATTGTGTTGTACCTACATTTTTATAAACTATTTGGTATGAAGTATCAAAGCCTGGTCTTGCTTGACTTAATGGCACAACGGTTATATTTACATCATTAACGGTTTGGTTTGGGGTAATACAAAAATTAGCATTAAAGGTATTATCAAAACCTGTAAAATTATTAGTGTAATTTGTTGGGTTTGCAGAAAAATAACTTGGTAAATTAGGTGTTACATTGGTGGTAAAACCTCCTTCATTGGTAAATAAAGAGTAAGAACCATCTGCTTGTGCATACGTACTAAAACTTTCTGTACCGTTGTTTGCAGTGATTAAAAAGTTATCAAAAACTATATCTGTATTATCACAACCATTATTATCTAAATCTAAAAA
>CAZYKN010000002.1:0-22824 GCA_964648135.1 uncultured Flavobacteriaceae bacterium | reverse complement strand
AAACAAGGTTTGAGATTATTGATTACTTTTATACGGATTGATAGTGTAGAAAAGGCTTTGGAGGTTTTGAGGAGTATTTGATTGTTTGGCTTATTTGGTTATTACACAGAGTTGCTCGGAGGAACACAGAGATTCACGGAGGTTTTATTGGGAATTGTGTGAGTTGTATGCTGTTGTGGTTGTTGCACAGAGTTGCACGGAGGAACACAGAGATTCACGGAGGTTTTATTAAAAATTGTTATTGTTGTTGTTGCACAGAGTTACACGGAGATTCACGGAGGTTTTATTATATTTTGTGTGGTTGTTGCACAGAGTTGCACTAAGAAACACAGAGATTCACAGAGATTTTATTAAAAATTGTTGTTGCACAGAGTTGCACGGAGGAACACAGAGATTCACGGAGGTTTTATTGAAGACTATATGGTTGGTTGCTGTTATTGTTGCACAGAGTTGCATGGAGGAACATAGAGATTCACGGAGATTGTTTTTGAGTGCTATAAGAAATAAAAAACCTCAAGATTTTTCTTGAGGTTTTTTTATAACTTAAATAATGTAGCTATTATACTTCAATACCTTTCATCATTTTATTCCAATATAAATATGGCAATAAGTATTTTTTAAGTATCCATAAACGCCAATGTTCTACAGAAGAATCTGATATCATTAATGGGAATTGTTTTAGTTTAGGGTCTGGAGCAAAAACACTTCCATAAGTAAATTCAGCTAAGACCATTTTACCATAACCTGTAACTAACGGACATGATGAATATCCATTATATTCTTTCCCTGCTAAATCATTTGACTTAATTAAATGTAAGATATTCCCAACTACAACTGGCACTTGTTTTCTAATTGCTGCACCTGTTTTTGCTGTTGGTAATTGTGCTGCATCACCTAAACCAAACACATTACTGTATTTTGTATGTTGTAATGTTTTATCGCTAACACTTACCCAACCACCTTCATTTGCTAATGGAGAAGCTGCTATAAATTTTGGAGCTGCTTGTGGTGGTGCAAGGTGCATCATATCAAATTTAATTCCATAACGTCCATCTTTTTCAATAGCGCCTACTTTATGATAATTGTATTGAATTGATTGGTCTAATGGTAAATGATCTTCATTATCACCTTGAATAACTACACAACCACCTGCTTCTACATCTTTTGCTAATTCATACCAAGCGATTTGCTTTTCACCATCAACTTCTACCAATTTATGATGGAAACGAATATTAATATCATATCTATCAATTACTGTCATTAAGGTTTTTGCAATTGGTTTCACTCCAAAAATCACAGATCCTGGTGTTGCAAATACAACTTTAGTTTTATCTGTTAAATTATGCTTCTTAAAGTAATCTGATGCTAAATACATTATTTTTTGAGGTGCTCCTCCACACTTAATTGGTGTAGTTGGTTGCGTAAATAAAGCCGTTCCTCCTTTAAAGTTTTTCAACACTTCCCAAGTATGTTTTGGATTTGTGTAATTAGAACAAACTACTCCTTTATCCATTGCTTCTGGTAAACCTTTTACTAGTTCTGGAGCCATTCTTAATCCAGGAGCAACCACAAGATAGTCATACGTAAATTCATTACCATCTTTAGTGGTTAATTTATTATTATCTGGATCTAAATTAGATACATATTCTTTATACCATGTTAATCCTTTTGGCATAACAGATTCCATACTACGAGCAGTTTTGTCATAATCATAGGTATTTGCACCTACTAATGTCCATGCTGGTTGATAATAATGTGTTTTTGCTGGTTCAAACAATCCTATATCAATTTTAGGATTCTTTTTTAACATTTGTGAAGCAACCATAATTCCAGCTGTTCCTCCACCAATAATCAGTACTTGATGATGTTTTGACATTTTATAAAGTGTTTAATTAGTTATTATTTTGGGCTTCAAAATACGAATTAAATTCATATTATAAGTAACAAAAGTTACATAAATAATTATTTAATAAAAAAACACTCTGATTTAGAGTGTTTTAATAAAAAGAATAAATTTCTTTATTTGTTGGTTTTCATTCCAATAACAGAATAAATAGGACAAGTTCCTACAATAGCAGTAAACATCATAATAACTGCAACTATCCAAAGTAGATATTCTTTCCAAGCAGCATCAAATCCTCCTTGATATGCAAAATATGCTGCCACAAGTGCAATGATTACTCTTAAAATTTTGTCGATTTTTCCTACGTTTTTTTTCATGATATGATTATTTAATGATTTATATTACAAATTTACAAAATACAATACTTCAAATCTTGTGATTTATGTTACAAGATAGCATAAAATTACAAAATTTTTATTTGTTTTTGAGCTAAGGAAACAAAACCTTCAGTTTCTAACTTTTTTAATAACCTTGAAATCACTTCTCGTGAAGAACCCAATTCGTTTGCAATTTGTTGATGTGATTTAAAAACGGTATTTGAATTGTTTAATTTTGCCTTGGTTGTAAGATAATCTTCTAATCGTTTTTGCTTATTAGAAAAGGTTAAAATTTTAATCATTTCTATCACTTCATCAAATTTTTCATTAAATAATTCATATACAAAGGCATTCCATTTTGGATGATTTTGTTTAATGTGAATTAACTTATCAATAGGAATTAAAATAATCTCCGCATCATCTTCAATAACTCCTTTAACATTTATTGGCATATTTTTATCAGCTGCCATAATAGACATAATACAACTTTCGCCAGGTTTTATATAATAAAGTAATACTTCGTTACCATTTTCTTCTTCTTTATAAACTTTCACCAATCCAGAAACCACTAAAGGAATAAATTTTACATAACTATCCTCTTTTAAGATAACGGTTTCTTTACTAAAAGTATCAAACAAGGCAATTTTTTCAATTTCTTGAATTAATGCAAGTGAAGATGACAATATTGCAAAATGTTCTTTAAGATTATTTTGTAAATTCATTAGACAGCTAAAATACAAAAACTCTCATACAATCATCTTCTATCTAATTTTAATTGTAGTTTTTTAAGAAAAATTAATGCTAAAATAGCTCCTAAAACAGAAACTATTAAATTTATTAAAAATGGAGTTAAGAAAAAATGTCCATCAATAACAATATTATTTGGTCTAAAGCCAATTCTTCCAAAAGATTTAATCAAAAAAATACTTCCAAAAATGCCAGTAATAGTATTTCCTGTTAGTCCAAAAGAATATTTTCTATATCGAAACGCAAAAATATTAGCTCCTAGAAGTCCCATAAAAATACTAATTAAAGAAATGAGCGTAGCTGTCATAATTAAACTGTTTAATGTCCGTAGTTCATATCATCAATTTTACCTTTCATTAATCTTTTTTGTATGATAAAATAGACAATCATTAATATAATTCCAACAATAGCCCAATTCATAGCAACTGATAATCCGTAATTTGATGCACTGGTGTTGTAAATAGTTAAACCTTCATGTTTTGTATTGGATGAAGGCAATATTTCAGGAAATAAAGAAGCCAATGATGACGTAATTCCTCCTAATATGATTAATATTGAAAAAATAAAAGGCTTTGTATCATCCTTAATTTTCTTAATAAATAACAATCCTATCAAACCTGTAAAATAGATTAACGGAAAAATAATTAAATACGGTTTATCCAAAAAGTTGTCAAATGAATTTGGCTTAATGTAATTCCATATTACCAATGAAAAAATTGTTAAACCAATAAGTACCATATTTAATTTAAACACAACTTTTTTTAGTTGATTATTAATAGATGAATTGGTTTTAATTACAATCCAATTTGCTCCATGAATTGCCAGTACTACAACAGCAATTAAGCCTATAATTATAGTAAACCAATCAATTACTCCTGGATTTTCTGCTAAAGGACTAAAACTACTATTCCATAAAGGCAAGAAAAAATAATGCCCTTCATATAAAGAATTTCCGTTTTGGACACCTCCAAGATTTACACCTCTTACAATATTCCCTAAGGCAATTCCAAAAAACAAAGCCAGTAAAAGACTAGAAACACCAAAAGCTTTATCCCAAATAGCTGTCCACATCTTATAATCAAATTGTGCTCTTAATTCCAAACCTATTGCTCTAAAAACAATCAACCACAATACGATAATTAACGGAAGATAAAAACCACTAAAAACCGATGCGTAAAAAGTAGGAAATGCCATAAATAACATTCCTCCTGCTGCGACTAACCACACTTCATTAGAATCCCAAAACAATCCAGCAGCTTTAGCAATAACTTCTTTATCTTCTTCTTTTTTTGCTAAGAATAAATGAATTATTCCTGTTCCAAAATCATAACCATCTAAAATAAAAAAGATAGCTAAAACGGTTGCAATAATAATATACCAAAAAATTTCCATAATTAATGAGTTTGATGATTTGGACCGTTGTTAATTGTTTTACCAACAAGGACTAAAAATAACAATCCTAAAAGCATATACAATGACACAAAGCCTAAAAGAGTAAATAAGGCATTTCCTGAAGAGACTGTTGGAGATATTCCATCTACTGTTTTTAATAATTTATAGACTAAATATGGTTGTCTTCCTAATTCTGCAACATACCAACCCGTAATATTGGCAATAAACGGAAAAGGGACAAGAAACATAATTGTCCATAATAAAGGTTTACTATTGAAGAGGTTTTTTCTCCATAAAAAGAAAACAGCCAATAACATCACGCCAATAAATACAGTACCTAAACCAACCATTATATGGTAAGCGTAATATAATGCTGGAATATTTGTAGGCAATTCTTCTGCTTTAAATTGATCCATTCCAGGGATTTGCTTATTCCAATCTTTATACGTTAAAAAACTTAATATATTTGGAACAGCAATCTTGTTGTCTAATTTTTTTTCTACCATATTTGGCTGACCAATTAAGACAATTTCTGCTCCAGCTTCTTCTGTTTTAAAAATACCCTCCATAGCTGCAAAAGTAGCTGGTTGGTGTTTTGCTACATTTTTAGCATTCCAATCTCCTGTTGGGAAAGCTACAGCTAAACTTGCTACTAATCCAAAAATGACACCTGTTCTTAAGAATAATTTACCAAATTCAATATTTCTTTCTCTAAGTATATAAAAAGCTCCAATACTTGCCACTACAAAAGAAGAAGTAACTAAAGATGCAGCTTGATTATGTAAAAATGCAGGAATCAACCAAGGATTAGAAAAAATAGCAGAAAAATGCGTTAATACATATTTACCATTTTCTAAAATTTCAAATCCAACAGGATGTTGCATCCAAGCATTTGTAGCTAAAATAAACCAACCACTTGCCCACGAACCTAGAAAAACTAAAAATCCAGTAAGGAAATGTAATTTTTGTCCCATTAATTTCTCACCAAATAAGAATAAAACCAAAAAGGAACTTTCTAAAAAGAAAGAAAACATTCCTTCCATAGCTAAAGTCTGACCAATAATTCCTCCTGTAAGCTCAGAAAATTTTGCCCAATTCGTTCCAAATTGGAATTCCATTGGAATACCAGTAACTACTCCCATGGTGAAATTCACTGCAAAAATTTTCATAAAGAACTTAGCTGCATCATTATATTTTTCGATTTTAGACTTTAAATATTTCCATTTAAAATAAACAATTATCAAGGATAAACCCATTGTTAATTGAGGAAATATATAGTGAAAAGTAATCGTAAATGCAAATTGCAAACGATCATAAAAAATCATATCTTCCATAATATACTAATTTTATGGTGCAAAGATAAACTTGATTTTTTACAAAAATGGCAACATTTGTTACCTATTTAGAATAATTCTAAATAAAGATGCAAATATCTTTTATGAATGTTCTTCAACAATTTTTTTTAAATGTTGTGCTGGAACAACACCAGATTGACGCCAAACTTGCTTGCCTTGTTTAAAAATAATTAAAGTAGGCACACCTCTAACTTGGTATGCAGCTGCTGCTGAAGGATTTTTATCCACATCTATTTTAACAATTTTAACCTTATCATGTAACATGCCTTTTAATTCTTTTAAAATTGGAGCCATTGCTTTACATGGTCCGCACCAAGCCGCAGAAAAATCTACTAAAACAGGTACTGGTTGATTGATTAATTCTTTAAATGAAGCCATACTTTATTGATTTAAAAATTAACTATTATGTAAAACTATTGTCCGATAAAAGATTTGAAACCGCTTTGCTACAAGATATAAGACTCTAGACAGATTGTAATAAACTAATAAAGGTACTCTTAGAAACTTATTTGTACTAATTACATAAATACAATATCATCCATAAACAACTTTAAAAATCTCTATTTATCAAATGTATTAAACGATTTAAAAATTTTATCAGAAAACAGTAATTTAAAATTCAAAGTTAATAAAAAAGCAAACACTAGAGAATAGTATTTGCTTATAATATTGTTAAAATTTATTTTAGATTAAGCTTCTGAACTCATTCTACCAGTAGCACAACTCACTACAGATTTTGCTTTGTGTAACATGGTATTTGCATCACCAACTTCTGGATAACCCATTTTAGAAAGTTTAGCTTTTACTTGAGTAAAAACCTCATCAGACACTTCATTGATTGACACTATTGATTGTTCTAAATCTACTTCAACTTCATGTACTCCGTCAATAGATAACATTCCTTTTTTAACGGTATTTACACAACCGTTACATTTCAAATTTACTATATTTATAGTTTTCATTTCTTTTTTATTTAGTAGTTAATAATAGGCAAAGTGATTAAAAAACTTATAAATGAAGTTTTGAATTTTTTCTTGTACCTCCATGACCCATAGCAACAACATTCAATATTTTAAAGTTTAACCAAATAAACTTAAAGATTTGAATTAATGGGTTTCTCAATATAAATGTTTGTTGAAATTTTGATATTTTTTTTGGCATCATTAATTATTTAAAAATTATTAATCAATTTTTTATTCAGGAATTAACCACCAAAGTGGTTTCATTTTAGCTTTATACAAAAAGGCATAGTGTAAGGATAATTTTACCCAATGACCTGCTAAACCTAAATCACCTATGGTTTTACTATTAATTCTTCCTGTTTCTGGGTATTTAACATAATCTGGAACAATAGGGTTTGTGGTAATGGTAACACCTCTACCTTTCAACATTCCAAAACCTGTGGAAGCAATACATGCAGCACCCATATTACCCATTGAGCCTAAATGGTACATTTCTTCATTCTTATTTTTAATCATATGAACTATATTATCTGCTACTAATTTTGCAGTAATACCACTTGGCATTCCTGTTCTTGGTGGTGCAGGGAAAATTGGTGTACCATTAGGGCTTTTTCTAGGTTTAGAAATAGTATGTGGTGGTGCAAAAGCAATTCCTGGTGCAAAGATGTTTTTATAAGAAGGATTTTGATAGGTCTCTGGCCAATCTTGAACTGTCCATTCTTCATAAGGTTTAGATGAATAGTCTGCATCAACTAACATAAAACCTTTAAATAATTTATCTGTGATATCTCCTCCTTTTTTATCGAATGCTTTAAAACCATGACCCGAAAAAGCAGGTATTAACATTCCAAAATCAAATGCTTCTGTTTTTTGTTCACCTTCAAGAGTTTCGTAATAACATTTTCCATCTGCAATTTTATGTACTCCTGCTCTTTTAATGATATTAATTCCTCTATCGTGAAAAACCATCTCAATTAAATCTTTAGAAGGTGTTAGCTCTCCTCCCATTTTAACTGTTAAACCATCCATTCCAAAATCTCCAACTTCATATTCATTAGAAATCCAAGTTACCGTTGCCTTATCACGCACGCCATGACGATTTAATTCTTGTTCCACATTCATAATGTATTCAAAAGCAGCTCCTTGACAAGTAGATTTTGCATGACCTGTTCCAATAAGAAATTTTACATGTTTTCCTTTTTTCATTAAATCAATTTGCGCTTTTAAATCTTTCCAAGCATGACTTGCATGATCGTAGGTACAAACAGATGTTAATCCGTTTGTTCCAGGAATTAAACCTTCAGTAGCATCAAAATTTAATTTTGGTCCTGTAGCATTAATCAGATAATCATAATCAATTTTTATAGTTTTTCCTTTTTGTTCACCTACTACATATTCAGCTTTTACAAAACCTTTGTTTATTTCGTCATCACCTTCAGGATGAAAAGTGGTTACTTTAGCTTGAATATAATTAATTCCTTTTTTCTTATACAAGGGAGCTAAAGGAAAAGTACATTGCTTTGGCTTCATTCTACCAATACCAATCCATATATTTGAAGGAACCCATTGGTAGTTACTGTTTGGAGAAACCATAACCACTTCGTGTTCACTTGATAAATTTTTACTAAGATAAGATACTGCTGTATGTCCTGATACTCCAGCTCCTAATACTACTATTTTAGCCATTTATGTTAATTTGTTAAGTTAGTAAAATTCTATTTTTTTGCAAAATACAAAAAAAAGATGTTAAATAAAAAACCAATTTATAATATTATAAATTGGTTTTGATTATTCTTGTTTTAATTATTGAAAGTAATATCTAGAACTCCTCTAAATTCACCATCTTTAAAGCCTATAGCTTTATCGTTTGGATATAATGATTTTATTAAACTATCGGTTGCTTTAGACACTTCTCTTCCAATAGTACCATGACATGCTAAACATTTTGCTTTTAATTTCATAGGAGCATAAAAATGCACTTTACCATCATTTTCTTTTTTTACTTGTGGTTTTAAGGCTTCTCCTTTTTTAATTTGAGCTAAATATGCTTCTATTACAGCTTTTTCATCATTATTTGGAGCATTTTTATCACTTCTTAATTTATGAGAAGTTCTTTTAATACTTACATTGTATTTATTTGCAATTTCATTTGTTAAATTACTAGCATTGGTATTACAAAACGGAATAGCTTCTTTTGTACCACCATTTTTCATGTGTTTCATTAAATTACTTCCCAACAATTTAACTGTTTGTTGCCCTATTTCTTTTCCTTTAGAAATGTATGAAGCTGTTTGCTCTTTTGTTAAACCTTTGTCCTCTTTTCTACAACTTGTGAAAAGCAATATTCCTATAAATACAAAAAATATTTTTTTCATACTTCTATTTATTTTACACTTTTAAATCCTGAACGCAACCATCCATTAAATCCTCCATCAAGATTAACAACTTTAAAACCTTTTGATTTTAACATATTTGCAGCTTTCATACTTCTAGCACCAGAACGGCAATATACATATACTGGTTGGTCTTTTTTATACTTTGCCATTTGTTCCATAAAATTTTTATCAAAAACATTATGATTTTCTGCATTATTAATATGTCCTTGTTTGTACTCACCTGGTGTTCTCACATCTACTAATTGTACTGTTTTACCTTCGACCTCAGTTTTAAACCCTTTAGCATCAACTCTTTTAATGGTTGGTTCATTTTGATTTACTTTATTAGACGTTGTGGTTTTAGCAGGACTTGTTACACAGCTAGATAAAGCACTTACAGTAAAAAGTAAAAAGAATAGCGTATAAATTTTGTTTGTTCTCATTTTCAAATTGTTTATTGTTAATAATATTTGCAAAAGTATGATTAAAATCATAGTTTATCTGTAACTCTTGTTACAAAAAACACAGCTAATTTAAAAAATTAAATTAGCTGTTTTTAAAATAATTACCTCTTAATAATCAGTCAATTATAATAAGGTTGTTGGGCAAACATATTCCGTTTTAGGTAAATCTGTTTCAGATAAATCTTTAAAACCTCCTCTAATATCAACTACATTTTCTACTCCATTTGCTTTAAATATAGAAGCTGCAATTAAAGAACGGTAACCACTTGCACAATGTAAATAGTATGTTTTATCCGTTTTAATTTCTGCGAAATTCTGTTTGATAGTATCTAATGGGAAATTTTCAATACCTTTAATATGTTCTGATAAATATTCAGTTTCTTTACGTACATCTAAAGCTATTTCAACCTCTCCATTGTTCATTTTCTTTTCAAATCCAGCAGCAGAGATAGAGCCAATTTTATCAATTTCATAACCGTGAGCTAACCAATCAGACAATCCTCCACCTGCTAAATAGCCCAAGGTATTGTCAAATCCAATTCGTGAAAAACGAGTTACAGCTTCGTGTGCTTTTGCTTCATCATCAACAATAAAAATTACTTTCTGATTTACATCTACAATCAAAGCTCCAACCCAAGGAGCAAAACTACCGTTTAAGCCAATCCACCAAGCACCTGGAACAGTTCCGTTTTCAGAATAGGCTTCTTTAGTTCGTGTATCAATAACCATTACATCTTTTTGCTCACTCAATTCTTTAAAGGTAGCAGCGTCTAGTGGCGTTGTACCTTTAGTTAAAATCTCATCATAGGTTTTATCTGCTCCATTTTTATTTAACATCACATTTAATGGAAAATATTGAGGAGGCGTTTTTAAACCTGTTGTAACTTCTTTAATAAACTCTTCTTTGGTCATATCTGCACGTAGTGCATAGTTTGTTTTTTTCTGATTCCCTAAAGTATCAAAAGTTTCTGAACTCATATTTTTACCACAAGCAGAACCTGCACCATGATTAGGATATACAATAATATCATCTGGTAAAGTCATTATTTTATTTCGCAATGAATCATATAAATGACCAGCTAAATCTGCTTGAGTTAAATCGGATTTTACTGCTAAATCTGGACGACCAACATCACCAATAAACAAGCAATCACCAGATAATACACAAGGTGTATTTCCTTCTTCATCAGTAATTAAATACGATGATGATTCCATAGTATGACCAGGAGTGTGTAATAAGGTAATTTTACCATCACCTAAAGGAAAATCTTCTCCATCTTTTCCTACATAAATATCGTATTTTGCTGTTGCATTAGGACCAAAAATAATTTTAGCTCCTGTTTTTTTAGCTAAATCTACTTGACCTGATACAAAATCGGCATGAAAATGTGTTAAAAAAATGTATTTAATTTTAGCACCATCAGCCTCAGCCATTTTTAAATAAGGTGCTGTTTCTCTTAATGGATCTACAATGGCAACTTCGCCATTAGATTCTACATAATATGCCATTTCTGCAAGGCATCCTGTAAATAATTGTTCTACTTTCATTGAAATTGATTTTAGTTAGTAATAAATAAGTTTAATACTATGTTTTCCAAATATATAAAATAATATTCTATCTTTTGTAACAAATGTTACAAACAATGTAATTTTATATAAATTTATTGATTTGTCTGATTAATATATTGATTAAATTTATGTTCATCATCTTTACCTTTGCAAGTATTTTCATAACAATCTACAGCTTCTTGAATACTCATAAAACATCTATCTACACCAATTTTATAGATTAAATCTGATTTATTGATAGTATCACGAACAGGACCTTTTAAACCTGTAAAAGCTACATCAATATGTTTACTGTTAAAATAATCTAAAATTTCTTCTAAAGCAAAAACAGCAGAACTATCTAAGTTATTTAAACTTTCTCCATCAATAATTACCAGCTTTAACTTATCTCCTTTATATCTAGCAAATTCCTGTAATTTATCTTTAAAATAGGCAGTGTTTGCAAAATGAAGTTGTGCATCAAATCGAATAATCAAAATTTCATCATCAATAATAACGTCTTTAAAGCGTTTTCGGTTTCTATAAAAATGCGTGTTTGGCACTTTTCCTAAGATGGCAATATGTGGTTTAACACTTTTATAAACCAACATTCCAATAGATAAAATAATTCCTGTAAATATTCCTTCTTTAATTCCAACAGTTGCTGTTACAAGTAAAGTAACATTTAGAATGATTAAATCTCGTTTGGTGTATTTTAGTAATTTTTTTGGCATACTAAAATCTAATAAACCAAATACAGCTACCATAATAATTGCAGCCAAAACAGCTTTAGGTAAATAATAAAATAGTGGCGTTAAAAACAATAAAGTAAGTGCTACAACTATTGCTGAAAACACTGCTGCCAAAGGTGTATTTGCACCATCTTGATCATTTACTGCGGTTCTAGAAAAACCACCTGTTGAAGGATAGCATTGAAAAAGAGAACCTACAATATTTCCCATTCCTAAAGCTATCAATTCTTGATTTGGGATAACCTTATAATTGTTATGCTTTAATTCTACTGCTTTTGCAACCGAAATAGCTTCTAAAAAAGCAATAAAAGACAATGTTAATGAAATTGGGAATAATTTAATCATGATTGCTTTATCAAAATGTGGCATAGTAAACGATGGTAATCCTTGAGGAATTTTACCCACAATTCTCACTCCTTCTTGATCTAAATGTAAAAATTTAACAATTAAAATACTTACAATTACAACGACTAATGCTGCAGGTATTTTCTTTAAATATTTTTTAAAAAGGACTATGGTTATTATTGAACCAATACCAATTAAAAAAGTAATTAGATGTGTCTCTTTAATATGCTGAAAAGCTTCTACTAATAAATTCTGCAATTTATTATTTCTATGAATATCAATTCCTAATAGATGCTTTAACTGATTCAATCCAATAATTAAAGAAGCAGCAGAAGTAAATCCGCTAATGACAGGTTTAGATAAAAAATTGACTAAAAAGCCTAATTTAAACAAGCCAAAAGCTACTTGCAAAACACCCATCATAAAGGCCAATAAAATTGCAAATTCAATAAAATGTTCTGAGCCAACCTCAGCTAAAACAGCTACACCAGAAGCTACAATTAACGAATCCATAGCAACAGGTCCAACTGCTAATTGTCTTGATGTTCCAAAAATGGCATAGGCAATTTGTGGTATCATTGCTGTATATAATCCGTAAATTGGTGGTAAGCCAGCAATCATGGCATAAGCAATCCCTTGAGGAATAAGCATAATACCAACCGTTAAACCTGCGCTAATATCACCTTTAAGCCATTCTTTTTTATAATTAGAAAGCCATTCAATTATTGGAAAAAAAGATTTTATATTCATTTTAATCTATTCGTTTAATATTGCAAAATTACAAAATATGATAATTGTCATGTGTGATAAATGTTGCAAAACTTTATTGACATTCATCAAAAACTTTGATTTCGCAAGGTAAATTAATTCTATCGTGAATTTTTTTTATGGCTGTTTTTTTATCGGTAAAGAAATTATCATAACCCATTTTTTTAAGGAAACCTCCTTTTTTTAGTACATCCTGACTTACAATTTTCATTCCTGAGAAATAAATTCCACCTCTATTTTCTTGCCATTTAAGCACTTCGTGCATCAACCATTCTGAACCTGCTAAATCAATAAAATTAATTCCGTCTGCAATAACCAGAACATGTTGCACTTTATTTGATTCGTATAACTGAGTAAAATAATCTGATATTTCTTCAATTGATCCAAAATAAATAGAACCATCAATTCTAATAATTTTTAAATTGGAACATTCTTTAACCTCTTTATTTCTTATTTTATTAACTAATCTGCTGTCTTTATCTAATCCTAATTCAGCTATATTGGGTTTAGAAGTTCGTTCTAAATAAAAGAAAAGTGATAAAAATACTCCAACAACTAAAGCGATTTGCAAATCTAAAAACAATGTTCCTAAAAAGGTTGCTGCCAAAACAATCAACTCTCTTCTACTGCTCTTTATAATTTGTTTTATATGTCCAAAATCAATTAAATTATAACCAACCAATAAGATAATTCCTCCCATGGCTGGTTTAGGTAAAAAGGCTGCATATTTAGCAAAAAGCAACACGACCAACATTAAACCAAAAGCAGAAATTAGTGCAGACATCGGTGTTTTTGCTCCTGCTTGATAATTAATACTCGATCTTGTAAACGAAGCTGAACTGGTATAACAAGAAAAGAAACTGGATATTGTATTTGAAATTCCTTGTGAAATAAACTCCTGATTTGTATTTAATTTTTGATGCGTATGTAAAGCTATAGACCGTGATATTGCTGCTGCTTCTACCAATCCTAAAGTTGCCAAGATAATTGCACCACTTGTAAGCATTTTCATGTTTCCTAAATCAAATGCTGGCATTCTAAAAGGTGGCAGATTAGATGGAATTTCACCAACGGTTTGTATTGTTCCTGTATATTTACTGAGCCATAAAGCAAATAAACTTCCTAAAATCATAGCAAAAAGCATATACAAACGTGATATTTTTTTAATTTTCCGAACAATTAATGCCGTAGAAAAAGTAAGCAAAGCAACTCCAAATGCGTACCAATTAGTTTCTTGAATATGTGAAATAATATAGGCTATAATTTCATAAAACGAACTGCCTTGAGGTACTTTTATTCCAAAAATATGCTTTAATTGTTTAAAAGCAATCAGCACTCCTGCGCCAGCGGAAAAGCCAATAATAACGGAATTAGACACAAAATTCACCAATTTACCCATTCTAGCAATTCCCATAAACAATTTGATTACTCCAGCCATAAACGAGAGCAAAATTGCTAGGGAAACAAAGGCTTCAATATCATTATCTGGCGTGATAAATTTACTTACAATTCCATATAAAACAATGGAACTTGTAGTTGTTGGACCAGACACTAAATGATAAGACGATCCAAAAAGCGCTGCAATTACAGGTGTGAGCATTGCGGTATAAAATCCGTAAATTGGTGGCATTCCCGCAATCATTGCAAAAGCAACAGCTTGTGGAATTACAATAATTGTTCCTGTAATTCCTGCTATTAAATCGTCTTTCCAATATTTTTTAGAAAGTGGTAGCCAAGTTAAAATAGGTAATATTTTATTCATTTTTTAGTTTATAGTAGTTGTGTAAAAATACAATAATTTTTAAAGTTCAATTTTATTTTCTATACATATTGAAACCAATCGCATGTCTGGATAGGTGAATTTATCATCAATCTTGTTTTTTAGCTCACTTAATGTTTCAAAAGTGGTCGTAGTCATTATTTTTTTTAATTCTTCAAATTTTTCTTTAGCAATTAAATCCGTTACTTTTATTTCACCTGAAGGAACAAAACTAATTAAATGTCCTTCAATAGTCGATTTTACTAAGCCTCTTTCTTTGGCAATTTCTTCAATACTCATTCCTTTTTCAAATAATTCTAAAGAATAGGTTTTGGTGTTTACTTTTTTAGGTTTATTGTCTTGTTTTGATGATTTTTCTACAAATTTAACTTCTTTTGGTATAACCTCATTGTTTTCCATATATTGAAGAATGATTGCTAAAATTTGTTCTCCATATTTTTCTACCCTAACTTTTCCCATTCCTTTAACTTTTCTGAGTTCAGTTAAGGTTTTTGGGAAATAAGCACACATTTCAAAAAGTGAATCTTGGTTAAAAACTTGATACGGAATCAAATTGTTTGCCGTTGAAATATCCATTCGCAACTGTCTTAATTGCTCAAATAACAACGGATGATCGGTTTCTGTTACCGCTTCTCGTTGTTTTTTTACTTTTTTGGCTTTCGCCTGATTGGTTGATTTTTCCAAAACAGCTTCAGCTCTTAAAGCTAAATATTTAGATGTAGAAAAATGTTTACTTAATCCGTATAAACAGGCTAATTTAACTTCAATTAAACTTTCTAATTGTTCAAATTGTTTATAAAAATCTTTTCTTACTGCTTTGTTATCTGATGAAATCGTGAGGTCATCAAAAGGTTTTTTAATATGTTCAAGTGTTTGTTCTATAAAATAATGAATTCCCTTATGGATGCGCTCTTGTATTTTTTTATCATCTTCTAAATTATCAATTTCTGCTGATAATTGATTGATTTGTTTAATAAAAGTACTTCCTACTTGCATCAAATTTACTATTCCTAAATCTTTAATATGATTTAACGGCTCAATAATATTCCCTCTTAAAGAGGATTTGTTTTCATAATAAATTTTAATTAATCGCTGTACAGGATATAAAAAAGGTTGATACGTAAATAAATCACTTACCAAATTTAACTGAAATATTTTTTCTGCTTGATGCAATTCTTTTTCTGAAGGCTGATTTTCTTCCACTTCATGAATAAAATGAGTTACATTTCTATCATTTATAATAGCATTTGCTCCAATTTGAGTTTTTAAAACGATGCCTTCTAAAGATTTACATCTACTTAAAGCAACATAAGTCTGACCGTGAGCAAAAGAAGCTTCAGCATCAATAATGGCTTTTTCAAAAGTTAAACCCTGACTTTTATGAATGGTTATTGCCCAAGCCAATCGCAAAGGTATTTGTGTAAAAGAGCCTATAACTTCTTCTTTAATTTCTTTAGTTTCTTCGTTAATTTTATAGGTTACATTTTCCCACACATCAAAGCCTACTTCAATATCATTTTCATCTCCTGCACAACTCACTCTCACTCTGTCTTCTTCTAAAAAAGTAACCGTTCCTATTTTACCGTTGTAATATTGCTTTTCAAAATTACTGTCGTTTTTTATAAACATGACTTGCGCTCCAACTTTTAACTCTAATAGTTCTTTTGTTGGATAGGCGTATTCGCTATATTTTCCTGTTAGTTGTGCTTTATAAACCCTACTTTTTACTGCGAGTTTATTCAATTCAATGTTATTAATTTGTAACGCTCTATTATTATGTGTAGTTAGTGTAATATAACCATCTTCCTTTTTAGGTGTAAAATTTGGTTGATATCTGCTGTTTAATATTTTAGCGGATTGTTCGCTTAATTTATTATCCCGAATTTCATTTAGCACTTTAATAAATTTTTCATCCGCTTGACGGTAAATATGTTTTAATTCCAAACTGATGACATTGGCTTTATTAAAAGCTTTACTGCTAAAGAAAAACATGGTTTCGTAATGAGGTTTTAGCAAATCCCATTCATACGGTTTTACCACAGGTGCGAGTTGTTGCAAATCACCTATCATTAAGACTTGAACACCTCCAAAAACTTTATTTCGGTTTTTATACCTTCTCAAAACTTGATCAATTCCATCTAACAAATCGGCTCTAACCATACTTATTTCATCAATTATAAGCAAGTCAAGTGAGCGAATAATATCAATTTTTATTTTACTAAATCGGTATTTAGATTGTTTGGGTTGCGTATTGGGCACAATTGGACCAAAAGGCATCTGAAAAAAGGAATGTATAGTAACTCCTTTTGCATTAATAGCTGCTACTCCTGTTGGCGCAACCACTACTAAGCGTTTATTGGAGTTTTCTTTTATTTGATGTAAAAAAGTGGTTTTACCTGTTCCTGCTTTTCCTGTTAGAAAAATATTTCTATCGGTGTTTTCTACGAATTTTAATGCGAGTTCTAATTCTGGGTTTACACTCGCACTCGCACCAGTCAGGGTTTCACTTGGAGTGAAGCCCTGACTATTATTCAAATCAATATATTCCATAGCTGCTTTTTTATTTACCAATTGATGTTCTCTTAAACCTGCGTAGTCTTTAGCTGATGAAAACTCATAATCCGTTTCTTTTTCTACTAAATTTGCTTTAACAGGATTTTGATGTATGTAATCAAAACAAATTTGTGGGTATTGGGATTGTGGTGTTAAGTCTGTCAGGGTTTCACTCCAAGTGAAGCCCTGACTCAATTTTTGACAATTTATACATTCTGCTTTTGTTTCTTTTCTAAATAAAGAACCTGATGTGTTGTTTTGTTTGTTTATTGCTCTTGTATAAGACCGAAGCATTATACCTATTGATTGGTTAATTGTTCTCTTTTCAGAATTTTTAGTGAGGGCTTCACTTAGAGTGAAACCCTCACCTTCATCAATAAAAAGTTCTTCTTCTTTTACCAAAACCATCAAATGAAAATGATTTGGCATTAAACACCAAGCTAAGACATCACAAAAAGGAGAAAGATGCTTTTTTAATTTTTCTAAAAAAAACAAGTAATTATCTTCGTTAAAGAATACCTTTCTTTGGTTATTTCCTTGATTGAAAATGTGGTATAGATACCCTTTTTCTAATTGCATGAATAAAAGTTTCTTACAAAGATAAAAAAATATTTTTAAGGTTTAGTGAGGGCTTCACTTAGAGTGAAACCCTCACGGTGTGAGTGATTATTCCAACTAGTCTTTAATATAATAACAACCACCTTTTGTTTTATCTGGTGTAAAGGCACGTTTAAACCAAAGTGGTCTTCGTTCTCCGTTTGGTCCTGGTGCTGGTCTGGTCATTGCTAACCATTCTTTATAAATTTCATGAGATTTATTAGTATCCACAAAAATATCTCCATAATTTTCGCCTGCTTTTGGTTTTTCTATTCGCACTCTTTGATGCCATGTGTGCATTCCACTAATAGGATCTGGATGTACTGCATGTGTTATATTTTGATGCACTCCTCCATCTTTCCAAAAAACACGTTTTGAATCTTTATCTTTTGAATCGAAAGGTTTTATTCCTGCCATAGTACTCATGTGCCAACCTCCTTTACCGTCATCAACAATTTTAACGGTATTTGTTGCCCAACGGTTTCCAATTTTATCTTGTGGTCTTCGCCATCTTCCAATATGATGAGAACAAGCTACAACACCAGGTTTCATAGATTGTGTAACCCATACTTTATCTATAAAATAGCCAATATCAGTATTCATTTTTACTAAATCACCTGTTTTAAATCCCCATTTTTTTGCATCATCTGGATGCATCCAAATAGGATTTCTATTAGATATTTCTACTAACCATTTGGCATTTCCAGAACGTGAATGAATTAATGTTGGCAATCTAAAAGTTGGTACTAATACGTATTCTCCTTTTGATTTGTCTAAAACATCGTTATGAATATGTGATTTTATATATTGAGGAATGGCATATTCTGGCCATTTCCAATCGACCATAGTTTGAGAATAAAATTCATTTTTACGTGATGGTGTTGGGAAACCAACAACAGCTTTACCATTAACCATTACGCCAATTTCTTTTCCGTTTTTACGGATAACTCCATTGGTTTTATCAACTTCACTTCCTTCAAGCTGTTCTTTTGAAAGTGGATTTTCATTCATTTTATAAGATTCTCCTTTTTCAATTTCGTAAGCACCATATTTTTTCATGTATTCTAAGGCTGCAAATTTACCTGTAAATCCATCAGCTTTAGCTTTTTCGGTCAGTCCATCAATACGTTCAAAAATATATTGATAATATTCATCTATCGTAATTTTTTCTCCAGGTCTGTATGGTGATTCAAATGTTTTTCTAATCCCCATACTTCCATCAGGATCAATACGCCAAGAAAGTTCTATCCAAAATTCATCTTCTTCCCAAACTTCTCCAGGATTTGCTTGATAGGTAAACTCAACAGGATTTCCATTACGTCTAGCAGCTTCACGTAAAACAGGTTGACGAAAAGCAACCCAAGTTCCACCATGCGTAGCGTAACTGTTTATATCGTGTCGTTCTGAAGCCAATCCCATTGGTAGAACAAAATCGGCATAAAAAGCCGTTTCATTCCATGTTGGAGTTAAGGCTGTATGCAGTCCGAATTTATCTTCACGCATAAACATTTCCATCCATGTAAATCCGTCTGGATACGTCCAAATAGGATTGAATACTCTAGAGAAATACACGTCCATATAACCACGACCCTCTTTTAAAAAGTGAGGTAATAAATGGCTCATTTCAAAAAATGCTAAAGGATATTCTTTAGGGAAATGCAATTCATTCCAAACCTTTTGAGGTTTTGGTACATTAGGCTGCTTTGGAGAAAATTTATTCCATGAATTTGGAGAAGTTCCTCCTTTTGCACCAACTGCTCCAGTTAATACCGTTAGGAAATGTAAACATCTTGCAACAGCCCAACCTCCAAGGTTTGAAGCTCCTGCAGAACGCCAGTTATGAGAGGCAAAACGTTCACCTGCTTCACCAATTTTATGCGCAATTTCTATAATCATTTCGGCTTTAACACCTGATTCTTTTTCGGCAAATTCTGGAGTAAATTCTTTATATTCTTTAATCATTTCTGAGATGTAATTCTCAAAAGTAATTTCCACTTTTTTAGCCTTTAAATAGTCTTGCCAGTTTGTCCAATTTTCTAAATATTCACGGTTATATAAACCTTCTTCTAAAATAATTAATGCCATTGCCAACAATACAGCAGCTTCGGTTCCTGGATAAGAAGGCAACCAATAATCTGACATAGAAGCGGTATTGGACAAACGAGGATCCATTGTTGCTAATTTAGCACCTTTCATTTTTCCTTCAATAATTCTTTGTGCATGTGGATTAAAATAATGACCAGACTCTAAGTGTGCAGAAATTAATAAAATAAATTTTGCTTCTGCATGATCTGGTGATGGTCTATCGTAACCATACCAAATATTATAACCAAATCGTGCTCCAGAAGAACACACATTGGTGTGTGAATTATGACCATCAATTCCCCAACCTTGCAAAATCCAATTCATGAATTTTTCATTTCCTGGTCTTCCTACGTGATAGGCAATTTCATTGCGTCTATCTTCTTTAATTGCTTTTCTAATTCTTGCTGCAATGGTATCTAAAGCTTCATCCCAAGTAATGCGTTCCCATTCTCCTTCACCACGTTTTCCTTTTCGTTTTAACGGAAACAGAATTCTATCTGGATCGGTTATTTGGTTAATGGTAGCTGGTCCTTTAGCACAATTTCGTCCTCTTGAACCTGGATGATATGGATTTCCTTCTAATTTAACTACTTCTTGGGTTTCTTTATTGATAAAAGCGGTTAATCCACAAGCAGACTCGCAATTAAAACAAGTTGTTGGTACAATTTGATAGGTTGTTTTTTCTTTTTTTGGCCATACTTTAGGATTGTATTCTTGCCAGTTATCCCATTTTTCTGGTGGAGGAAAATTTTCGTACATTTTAGCGACTTCTTCATCAGTAAAATGACGCATGTCATCATCAAATTCTTGATAATTTTCTTTGTGCAGGTTTGGAATTATTCCTAATTTTTCTGCTATTCCTTCTATAAATGATGGTTTTTTGTATCCCATAATTTTTGTTTTTTATTTTCTCTGTGTGCTCTGTATTCTATTTCTCTGTATAATTCTGTAAAAAAACTGTTACACAGAGATGCACAGAAATTTCACAGAGTTACTCAGAGTTTTTTTTATGCTAAAGGTATTCTTTGTGGAGCCTCAATCCATATTTTTTCTGTTGCGTAAATTCCGATAAGGATAAAAATTGCTGAGATTGTTAAAGCGGTATTAGACGAAATTAATTCCGAATGACTCAATACCAATATGAACAATGGTAAAACATTTCCGATAAGGACTACAACAAACCAAAACAGGTTTTTATACCTTCCTTTGGTAATCATTTGCACTACGGTATGTGCTGCATTTGATGGATGTGTCATGGTCAATTCCGTTATCATTGTAAATAAATTAAGTACTAAAACAATGATTAAGGTTGTTGCTAAGAAGCTTTGTAAATTTATTATATTAATGAATAATCCAACCAAAGCAAAGATTGCTGCTCCAGCCATTACGCTGTGTATTAACATGTGTAAAGCCAAACTTGGACTTTGCCAGAAATCTCTTCCTTTTGCTTGTGCGAATAAAAATGCGGTGTAAATAGCCAACATAATACTAAAGAATGCGGTAATCCATAAATAGATTTTCCCCATACTTAATAAAGGATTACTACTTGAGGCTTCTCCATAATTCTGAATACTTTCTTTTGGAAAAATTCCTAAGTGATAGGCTAACCAAAAGGTTATTAATCCTCCAAAAATGGTAATAATATAACCACCTTTTACTAACCACGATTTCCATTGTGGTCTTAGTAGTACATTTAAAAAACGGTCTGGTCTATCTAAATCCATTACTAAAAACAAGCCTGTTAAACCAAGAAATACTAAAGAAATAATTCCAGAAGCAATCTTTGTGTTTTCCGATACATTATAGCCTAACAGCAAAGCTAAAAACGGAATGATAAATGCTCCAGCTGCAATGGCTTTAGTCATTACATAAGCAGAAACTTCCCAACCCCAAAGAATTCCTTTGTCTGGTGTATCGTAAACTCTACGTGCTTTTCCGTTTAAAACGTCAATATAATTAGGGTTTTCACTCTCTTTTCGTTGATATGCTGCTTGAATATCATTATCAATACTCATTTTCAATAGATTTACATCATCATTAGTGTGTAACATTTTTTCAGCAGCTTTGGCGTAATGCCCAACACCTCTTGCTTGAGAATTCCATAATCCTGGACCAGATTTAGCAGTTGCTTCTGGATTTAAAGAGGCAGAATCTCCATCGATATAAAACAAATTAGGCTTTGTGCCTTTTTCTGGTTTTCTAACCGTTACCGTTTGCCTTGCTAATAATTGAGATATTTCTGTATTTGGATTTTCCATATCTCCAGCAATAATGGCGTGTTCTGGACACACCGTAACACAAGCAGGTTCACGACCTACCTCTATTCTGTGCGCACAGTAATTACATTTTGCAGCGGTTTTGTTGTCTGGGTCAATATACAAGGCATCATAAGGACAGGCTTGCATACAAGATTTACAACCAATACAGCGGTTGTTGTCAAAATCTACAATACCATCTTCACGAGTGTATAAGGCTTCTACTGGACAAATTTCTACACAAGGAGCATCAGTACAATGGTTACATCGCATGACTGAAAAAATTCTTCGTGTGTTTGGAAATTCTCCTTTTTCTACTTGTTTTACGTAAGTTCTGTTTACACCAACGGCAACATCGTGTTCACTTTTACACGCTGTGGTACAAGCATGACAACCAATACATTTTCGATTATCAATAATAAATCCGTATTTCATTTATTTATAAAGGTTAGTAATGAATATTTTTACTGAATTGTAAAAAACAAACACATTCAATTCCTTTTACAAGAAAAAAATATGTTGTTATTCATTAAGGTTGATTTTAATTAGTTTTTCAAAACTAATAAAAAAAATGATATAGTAAGTAACATTTGTTACAAAAAATGATATTTGTTAGGTTTTTTAAA
>CAZYKN010000001.1:0-33620 GCA_964648135.1 uncultured Flavobacteriaceae bacterium | reverse complement strand
TTATACGCATTACCTTTTTAATTAAAAATTCTTTTCTTAATTGTTTGGTGTTCATTTTTTTTACTTCTTTAGGACTAGAAGCGTATCGTACTTTATAATTTTTGCTCATTTTAGTATTATTTATTTCTTCTTATTTTTTAATTCTTTAATAATTTTTATAGTATTTGAAACTTGATTTTCCAATTCCTTAAAATTACCACTTTTTAAAATTTCTTTTGTAATTAACTTAGAGCCCATTCCAACACAAGATGCACCAGCATTAAACCAAGCACTTAAATTTTCTATTGTAGGCGAAACACCTCCTGTAGGCATAATACTTGTCCACGGACAAGGTCCTTTAATGGCTTTTACAAAATTAGCTCCATAAATTCCTCCAGGAAATAATTTTACAATTTCTGCACCTAATTCTTCGGCTCTTGCTATTTCAGTAAGTGAACCACAACCTGCACTCCAAAGTACTTTTCTTCGGTTACAAACCAAAGCAATATCTTCACGTAAAACTGGAGTTACTATAAAATTTGCTCCTAATTGCATATATAAAGAAGCGGTTCCTGCATCGGTTACAGAACCAACGCCTAAAACCATACCATTTAATTCAGCTAAAGCATATTTGTTTAATTCTGTAAAAATTTCGTGTGCAAAATCACCTCTATTAGTAAATTCTAACAATCTAGCACCTCCGTTATAACAAGCTTTAAGCACCTTTTTGGCTAGTTGAATATCATCCGTATAAAATAATGGAACTAAACCTGTTTGCTCCATAATTGTTGCTACTTGTATTCTTGTATATTTTGCCATTCTATGTTTATTGACCGCAAAGTTCGCAAATATTTTGCAAAGTTTGCAATGAATTAATTTTATCTTACTACTCTTCCAGAGGCATCGCCATTCACTAATTTTTCTACTTCTGCTACCGTAACCAAATTAGCATCGCCTTTTATGGTGTGTTTTAAACACGAAGCTGCAACAGCAAAATCTAATGCCTTTTGGTTGTTATTTGGATTTTTTAGTAAACCGTATATTAAACCACCCATAAAACTATCTCCTCCACCAACACGATCTACAATATGTGTAATTTGATATTCTTTAGACTTAAAAAGGGTTTTTCCATCGTACAAAACACCTGCCCAAGTATTGTGTGAAGCACTTATAGAACCTCTTAATGTGGTAATTACCTTTTTAGCTTTTGGGAATTTTTTCATTAGTTGTTTACAAACCGATAGAAATGCCTCAGCTTTCACTTTATGAGCATCTTTAGTTATATTTAACCCTTCTGGTTTAATACCAAAATGTTTTTCTGCATCTTCTTCATTTCCCAATATAATATCACAATAACTAGTTAATTCAGTCATTATTTTTTCTGGTTTTACACCGTATTTCCATAGTTTGCTTCTATAATTTAAATCCGTTGAAATGGTTAAACCCATATCACTTGCAACTTTTACCGCTTCTAGACAAACTGTAGCAGCAGATTGAGAAATTGCTGGTGTAATACCTGTCCAATGAAACCAATTAGCATCTTTAAAAATAGTTTTCCAATCCATCATTCCAGGTTTAACTTCTGCAATAGCGGAATGCGCTCTATCATAAACTACTTTACTGCCTCTTGAAACAGCACCTGTTTCTAAAAAATAAATTCCTAGACGATCACCTCCAAAAATTATTTTATCTGTACCAACACCACGTTTTCGCATTTCCATAAAGGCACATTTACCAATATCATTATCTGGTAAGCGTGTTACAAAATCTACATTTACACCATAATTAGCTAACGAAACTGCCACATTGCTTTCTCCACCACCGTAAACTACATCAAAACTATTTGTTTGTGAAAAACGCAAATAATTTGGTGGTGATAAACGCAACATTATTTCTCCAAAGGTAACGATTTTATTTTTCATTATTTTTTATTTTTTTCTACGGAATTTATTTTTATTTTATCTAAATTATACTCCAAAAACTTTTGGTAACCATAAACTTATCATTGGAAAATACGTGATAATAATTAAGGCTATAATCATTGCAATATATAATGGTATTAATGGTTTTATAACTTTTTCTATGGTTGTTTTGGCAATACCAACACCTACAAATAATACTGATCCAACTGGTGGAGTACATAGACCTATAGACAAATTTAGTATCATTATAATACCAAAATGTACTGGATTAATACCTAATTTGGTAACTATTGGTAAAAATATTGGTGTAAATATTAAAATTGCAGGTGTCATATCCATAAATATTCCAACAAACAATAAGATTAAATTGATGATTAATAAAATGGTGAATTTATTTTGGCTCATTCCTAATAAGGCATTACTTAAATCTTGTGGCATATTTTCATAAGACATAATCCAAGACATACTCATGGAAGCTCCAATTAAAAGCATTACAACTGCGGTTGTTTTTACACTTTCGACTAAAATTTCTGGTAAATCTTTTACTTTTATTTCTTTATACCAAAAAGCTAATAGAGCAGTGTATAATACAGCTATTGCTGATGCTTCGGTTGCTGTAAAAATTCCTGCAACAATTCCTCCAATAACTATAACTAATAAAAACAAACTTGGTATTGCTTTTATAAATGTATTAAACACTTCTTTTAATGAACTGCGTTTTTGTGTTTTATATCCTTTCTTTTTTGCCCAAAACATGGCTACAATCATTAAAAATAAACCAGTTAAAATTCCTGGAATATAACCTGCCAAAAATAATGCAGCTATTGAAACGCCACCACTTGCTAAGGAATAAACTATTAACACATTACTCGGTGGAATTAATAATCCTGTAGTTGCTGAGGTTATATTTACTGCTGCACCAAATTCTCTAGAATATCCTTCTTTTTCCATTTCTGGGCCTAATATACTTCCCATTGCTGAAGCTGATGCCATTGCAGAACCTGCGATAGCTCCCATCATCATTGCAGAAACAATATTTATTAAGGCTAAACCTCCAGGTAAGGAACCTATTATGGTTTTAGCAAAATTTATTAATCGTTTGGCAATTCCTCCATTATTCATTACTTGACCAGATAAAATAAAAAAGGGAATAGCAAGTAAAGCAAAACTATCTAAGCCAGTAGTCATACGTTGAGAAATAGTTGTAACTGCTGGTAAAAAAGGAATACTAATAAGCATTGTTAATAATGATGCAATGGCAATACTCCATGCAACAGGTACTTTTAACGCTAATAAAACGATAAAACTGCATACTAAAATAGTTATTGGTAAAAACTCCATCATATTATTTAGTAATTAAATCGTTAAATTTATAATACATAATTAGCAATCCACTTAATGGAATTACTGCGTAAACAACGGCTAAAGGTATATTTAAAGCAGGTGAATGTTGGTTTAGTTTTGCTGTAATATATACCAATCGCAAACCACCAATTACCAAAACCAATAAAGCAAAAACAAAAATTAAACTGTGTACAAAAAAGTCCAAATTTTTCTTCTTTTTATCATTTAATTTTTTGGACAATACATCAATAGCTACGTGACCATTTTTTCCTGAAACGTAAGCTGCTCCTAATAGACCAACCCAAATCATTAAATAACGAGCCAGTTCATCAGTAAAAGAACTTGGATTACTAAGAACAAAGCGTGTAAAAACTTGCCAAAGTACATTTAGTACCATAAAAGCCAATATAAATGCTAAAAAATTAGCAATATACCTATCTATTTTTTTTCGTATCATAATTAATTGATTGCTTTAATTTGTTGGATTAAACCATATACTTCTTTATCGTCTTTATATTCATCAAACATTGTTTTTACTTTTTCAGTAAATTTAGATTTATCTGGTGTTACTACTTCAACACCTGCTTTTTTTACAGCAGCAAGAGCTTTATTTTCAGATTGTTTCCATAATTCTCTTTGATAAATAACAGATTTATTAACTGCATCTTGTAACCACTTTTTTTCTTGATTATTTAATTTATTCCAAAGATGCGTACTTATTACCAAAACATCAGGAATTGCAGTATGTTCATCTAGAGAATAATACTTGCAAACCTCGTATTGACCTGAAAGATAAAACGTAGGTGGATTATTTTCAGCACCATCAACCACTCCTTGTTGTAAAGCTGTATATAATTCTCCTGCCGAAATTGGTGTTGGAGATCCTCCAAGTTTTTTAACCATTTCCATTGCAGTGGCACTTTCCATGACCCGTATTTTCATTCCTTTTAAATTTTTTGGACTATATATTTGTTTTGATTTAGTATAAAAACTTCTACTTCCTGCATCATAATATCCTAGCCCTTTTAACCAAAATGGAATTCCTCCATTTAGAAGCTTTTCACCTATTTTACCATCTAATACTTTAAAACGATGGGCTTTATTTTTAAATAGGAATGGTAACCCAAAAACTTTCATATTAGGTGAAAAATTCTCCATAACTGCTGCTGATACTTTGGTCATCCCTAAACTCCCTATTTGCAATAATTCTAAACATTGACGTTCTGAACCTAATTGTGAATTAGGATAAATTTCGAGTTTCATTTTACCTTCAGAATTTTTTTCTAATTCTTTTCCCATAAAAATCATTGCTTTATGCACAGGATGATTGACATCTAAGCCATGAGCCAGTTTAATAATTTTTGTTGATGAATTTGAGGAGCAAGAAGTTAAAAGAAATGTGGCGATTAATAAGCTAATCATATAAAATGGCAAATTAACGTCCTTTAAAATTTGTATAGAAGTTCTTTTACCTTTACGGAATATGGAATGTCTTTTACTCATTTTCTTTTTATTAAATGATTTGGAAAATCGGTTGTGGTTTGACAACATAATTGTTCCATTATTTGTTGTAATTGTACTTTTAGAATATTTATAGTGTGATCTCCTCCTTTTTTTCCAAGAGCAGAAACGCCATACATAAATGGTCTTCCCATAAAGGTAAATTCTGCTCCAGATGCCATCATTCTAGCAATATCTGGTCCTGAACGAATACCTCCATCAATCATAATTTTAGTTTTGTCTTTATACTTTTTTACAATTTCTTGTAAGGAATTAATGGTAGATTGTCCTGCATCTAACTGTCTTCCTCCGTGATTAGAAATGATAATTCCATCTAAACCCAAAGCAATTGCCTTTTCTACATCCACACTATTTTCTACACCTTTTATAACTATTTTTCCTTTCCATTGGTCTCTAAGAATTTTTATTTTTTCTTCGTTCAATCTTCCTGAGAAAGTTGCATCCATAAAAGCACCTAATTGTTTTAAATCTAACCCTTTTGGCATATATGGTTCTAAAGTTTTAAAACTTGGCTGTCCATATTTTAAGGTATTATACGCCCATTTTGGTTTTCCTAAAATCTGTAATATATTTTGAATAGACATTCTTGGAGGCATTGCTAATCCATTTTTTATATCTCTTGGTCTATAACCAAAAGTTGGTACATCTGCTAAAATAACTAAGACATCGTAACTAGAATCTTTAGCACGTTTTAATATATTATTGGTTACTTTTTTTTCTGCGGGATGGTATAACTGAAACCATGCTTTACCTTCAGTAATTTCTGATATACGCTCAATACTACTTGTAGAAACAGTACTTAAAATAAAAGGAATGTTTGCATTAACAGCAGATTTTGCCAATATTTCAGCAGCATTTGGCCACATTAATCCTTGTAAACCAACAGGTGCAATACCAAAAGGTGCATCGTAAGTAACCCCAAATAATTCAGTTTTTTGTGATGATTTAATATGATTACTTAAATATTCTGGACGTAGTTCTACCTCTTGAATATTACGCATATTTTTATAGAGGTTTACATCTGCATTGCAACCTCCATCTAAGTATTCAAAAGCAAAACGTGGAATTGTTTTCTTTGCCTTTAGTCTTAAATCTGCTATTGTTGGATATTTAGGATTGTAGTTAATACTCTTTTTGTTTTAATTTGTTAGTAATAATGGTGGTAATTTTTCCAGTTTATAATTTTCTTTTAAAAATTTAGAATTAATATTTTTATCAGAAATTACCATAGCAGCGCCTAAAGCTGAACCTAAAGAAGATTTTGAAGTTCTTATTTTGTAACCACTAAAGTAATGTGACATTAGTTTAATAAAAACATCGTTATCTGTAAAACCACCATCAATATATATTTGTCTAATTTCTTTATTATTTCCAATTGCATTTTTTATAGTTTGTACTTGTAATTGCATTAATTCTATCATTAATTGATGAAAAGCCTCTTCAAAAGTATCAAATTTTTTTAAATCGGTTTTTGAAATAGGTTTTCTTTTTAAAGTTATCCCTTCAAATTTAAAATAGATTTTTGGGTTATTGATTAAGCTTAAATACAATGTTTTATTAAAACGAATGTTTCTATGATAACCGTATTTTTTTTTATAAAATTTACTTAGTTTTTCTACTTGTACACGATACTCATTTCCCATAAAAAATCGAGTAGCTTTTACACGTTTTCCATCAATACGCATAAAATTTAAGCAATTGTTTTCTAAATCTTTTGGAGATAAAACCTCATAGTTAAATGGATTTAAAGCAATACTCCAAGTTCCAGTTGAAAGCAATAAAAATGGTTTTTTCTTACTTAAGACATACGGTAATAATGAAGATGAACTATCATGAATACCAATACCAATTCTAATTTTTTTACCTTGATATGTCATATTTATACTGGTTTTAGTAGATACTATTGGTGCTAAAACCTCGTCAATACCTTCTTCAATAATCCATTTATGATAAGTATTATCTTTAAAATTCCATAAATTGGTATGGCAACCAATACTTGTAAATTCGCTTAATGGTATTCCTGTAAATAAATAAGATAAATATTGTGGAAAATGAAGTGAATGTTTTATTTGCTTAAAAATTTCTGGTTTGGTTTTTTTAATCCAATATAATTGCAATCCAGAATTTAAAGCTCCATTTTGAGGTGAAGCTGTTTCGCAAGCAATTAATTTTTCTCCTCCATGCTTGGCATAAAATTCATTTAAAATTTTTTGAGGGATTTTTTTTGTATAATTATATAAAGGTGTTAGTACTTTTCCGTTTTTATCTAAATGTACAAAACTTGCTCCATAAGTAGAAAAATTTATAGCTGTAATGTTATATTTTCCTGTTTTTAAAATACGATCAAAACGTGTTTTTAGCCATTTTTGTAAGCGTTGCAAATCTTCTGTTGGATGACCATCTTCATCTGTAATTTCTTCAAAACAAGAATATTCGCGATACACTTCTTGAAAATCCTTATCAAATAAAAAGAATTTCTTATTGGTTTTACCAATATCAAAAACTGCTGTTACTTTCTGTTTTTTCATATTAAAGTCCTGTTGCTACATTATCTAAACCTCTTTCTTTAATTAACTGATTTCTTACATTAAAATTACGGTAAGCCTCAATTGGATTAATAACACCTCCAGATTGTAATCTTGCTTGTTTAATTAATGGACGTACGTCTGTACGATACGCATCTTGTAAAATTTCTTGACATTTGGTTACATCATTTTCTTTCTGTGCTTGTCGTAATTCATTTTGATTGATTAAAAGTGCTTGTGCATAAGCAATTAGTATCGCATCTATTGATTGTAATAAATCTTCTAAAGGGTCTTTTATGTTATGACTTGCATCTATCATCCAAGCTAAATCTGGATTATTTTTATTATTGCTCATTCCATAAACTAATTCGTTAAAAATAAGAAACAAAGCGTATGGTTTTATTGATCCAACGGTTAAATCGTCATCACCATATTTGCTATCGTTAAAATGAAAACCTCCTAATTTACCTTTCATCATTAAGGTTGCAACAATTTGTTCAATATTAGTGTTTGGTAGATGATGTCCTAAATCTACTAACGTATAGGCTTTATCTCCGCATCCCTCAGCTAGCATTAGTGAAGTTCCCCAATCTCTAATTACCGTACTGTAAAAATTTGGTTCATAGGGTTTGTATTCAATAAACATTCTCCAGTCGTTCGGTAATGTTTTATATATTTCTTGAAGGGATTGTTGTGTGTTTTGTAATGCTGTTTGAAAATTTTGTTGTCCTGGGAAATTTGAACCATCAGCTAACCAAACAGTAATGCTCTTAGAACCTAATTTTTCTCCAATTTGTATTACTTGGTTATTATGAGCAATTGCCTGATCGCGAACCGCTTTGCTTATATTGGAAAGCGATCCATATTTATAAGTTTCTTTTGCGTTTGCTTGATCTTGAAAAGTATTAGAATTTACTGCATCAAATAAAATATTATGTGAATTTGCTAATTCTTTTATAGCTTTATAATCTTTTGGAATATCCCAAGGAATATGTAAAGAAATTGCTCCTGCAGATTGTGTTAGTTTATGAATTAAACCAATATCCTCTATTTTTTGTTCTAAAGAAGACGGTTCTCCTCCATAAGAAAAACGTCCAAAACGTGTGCCTCCAGCACCTAAAGCCCAACTTGGTATAGCAACTTGAAAATCTACAATTTTTTGAATAATTGCATTGGTATTACATCCTTTTTTGTCTAATAGGTTTCCTAAAAAATCTGTTTGATTATTAAGGTTTGCTATTTTTGACTTGTTGTAATCTGCTATTTGTTGTTTCTTTAACTGCATTTTTATATATTCATTTTTGTGTTTTGTATTTGTTATTGCTAACTAAATACTGTCATCTACTAACTATTTAACTATCTTACAAAAGCATTTGCCATTCCTCCATCTACATTAATGGTATTTCCAGTACTTTTATCTAAAATACTTACTACTGTAAATACGGCGTTAGCAATATCTTCTGGCAAAATTATTTGGTTTAAAAGATTTCTTTTAGCGTAAAATGCAGGCAATTCTTCAACAGTAATTCCATTTGCCTTTGCTCTTCCTTCTGCCCATGCTCCTTCCCAAATTTTAGAACCTACAATAACGCCATCTGGATTTATGGTATTCACCCTAATATTATCTTTGGCAACTTCGGCAGCTAATAAACGAGTCATATGTTGCTGCGCTGCTTTAGCCGTTCCGTAAGCTATATTATTTGGTCCAGATACTAACCCATTTTTACTTGCAATATTCACAATATTGCCACCTAAATTTTGTTTTCGCATAATGTTAACACCTTCTTTAGCCATTAAAAATTGTCCTTTTACTAAAACATTTTGCAAAATATCCCAATCTTTTATGGTGGTATCTTCTAAAGGTTTAGAAATTGCTAAACCAGCAGAATGCACTACAATATCAACTCCTCCAAAATCTAAACAAGCCTTTTTATAGGCTTTTTTTATAGAATCCTCATTAGTTACATCACAAAGGGAAGTTGTAGCAGTGTCTGTATTGTATTCTTTGGTTGCTTCTCTTAGCGTTTTTTCTTTTAAATCGGTAAAAACCACATTTGCTCCTTCTTGAATAAGTTTGTCAGCAATTGCTTTACCAATTCCACCACTTGCTCCTGTTACGATAGCTACTTTTCTTGATAGTGGTTGTTCTTTTGGTTGTCTTTGTAGTTTTGCTTCTTCTAATAACCAATATTCAATATCAAATGCTTCTTGTCTTGGTAAAGAGGTGTATGTTGAAATAGCTTCTGCTCCACGCATAACATTTATTGCATTAATATAAAACTCACTTGCTACACGAGCTGTTTGCTTGTTTTTTGCAAAAGTGAACATTCCTATTCTTGGAAAAATAATCACTATAGGATTAGCATCACGTATTGCAGGACTTTTATCTTTTTTGCAACTGTTGTAATACGCTAGATATTCTTTACGGTATTGCTCAAAAGCAGGTGTTAATTGCTTTAAAATAAATGCTGTATCTGTTAAATCAGATTCAGAATCTATATCTAAAACCAAAGGTTGGATTTTAGTTCTTAAAAAATGATCAGGACACGAAGTTCCTAAAGGAGCTAAACGCTTTAAATCATAGCTATTTGCAAATTCTAACACCACATTATCATCTGTAAAATGACCTATCATTTGTTTATCTTCTGAACATAAACCTCTTAATAGAGGAGCAATTAAACTTGCTTGCTTTTTTCTATTTTCTTTTGATAGGCTCTCTAATTTTTGACCTCCAAATATTTTCTTTCTATCTAATTTATTTTCTATATATTCAGATGCCATTTCAATAACTTCCAAACTGTTCATATAACATTCATAAGCCGTATTTCCCCACGTAAATAAACCATGACTACCTAATATTAGCCCTCTAATATTTGGCTTTTCTTTTAAACATTTTTCTATTTGTAATCCTAAATCAAAACCTGGTCTTTGCCAAGGAATCCAACCCATTGTCTCTCCCCAGATTTGTTTGGTAATTTTCTCTCCATCTGCAGCTGCTGCAATAGCAATTAAAGCATCTGGATGCAAATGGTCAATATGTTTAAAAGGTAATAATCCATGAAGAGGAGTATCTATTGATGGGGTTTTGCTATTCAAATCGTATATGCAATGATTAAATAAACCAACCATTTCATCTTCGTGTTCTAAACCACGATATACATTTTTTAAAGCTCTTAACTTATCTACATATAACCCTGCAAGACCATTTCTTTTTAAACTACCAATATCTCCACCAGAACCTTTAATGTACATTATTTCGGATTCTTTACCTGTTAAAGGGTCTTTTTCTATGGTTCTACAACTGGTATTTCCTCCTCCATAATTTGTAATTCGCAAGTCGGCTCCTAAAAGATTTGAGCGATATAGTAATAAAGCAATTTCATCTCCTTCTAAGGATTTTGCTTTTGCATTATCCCATAAATTATCAACAAATTTAAATTTTTTTACTTCAGTAATCATTAAATGTCTATTATAAAAATTAAAAAGTAAAATTAATTGTAAGTCTTGTAAATTGTATCCTGTACTGTCTGATAAATTTTTTATAAATATCTATGTTAAAAAAAACTCTCTATTGTCCCATTAAAAAAGTATTAATAATTGATGTTTTTTCTATAAAATAGGTAATTTTATAAGCCTTTTTATTATGAAGAAATAATAATTCTTTTGAATGTCTTTAAAAATTTAAGTCAAATGATTAAATTATTTAACAAAAATACTATTAAAAACACTAGTGTTAAAAAATAATAGTTTTTACAAAAAAAACGATTTAAAACTCAAAAAATGGTTTTAAATTTAACACTGATTAATAATGTTGATAGTAACCAAATATTTTTATACTTTTTATCCAAAATTTGCGTTCTTTGTTACTTTTGCGAAAAAAACAGATTATACTCACAAAAATCATAACTATTTTTTATGTTTTATTGGACAACAGTTAAAAAAATAGTATAATTTTGTATTTTGATTAATAAAAATTTTATTTTCCTTTGACTTAAATAACTTACAAATGTTTTTAATTATTAACGAAAAGTCGAGTAAGCCAAAATACAAACAAGTTATAGACGGCATTATTGCTAAAATTTCAAATGGTTCTTTAAAAATTGGTGAGAAAATACCTTCTATTAACGAATTAAGTGAGGATTGTTATTTATCTAGAGATACTGTAGAAAAAGCATATCGGCAATTAAAAGAAAAAAAAATTATTGTTTCTGTAAAAGGAAAAGGATTTTATACTGCTAAAACTGAATTAATATCAAAAGTTAATATTTTCTTTTTAATTAATAAATTGAGTTCATATAAAATGCGGTTATACAATGCATTTGTAGATTCAATGGGAATGGATGCACATATTAATTTATTTATTTATCATTGCGACGAGTCCCTTTTCTTAAACCTTATTAATAAACATCTTGGAGGTTATGATTACTATATTATAATGAGTCATTTTAAAGATGATAAAAAAAATTATATTTCAACAAATAACGAAATTATAAAAGCTATAAAAAAAATACCTATTGATAAGTTAATTTTATTAGATAATGAAATTCCTCAAATATCTGGTAATTATATCAATATTTATCAAGATTTTAAATTAGACATTTATGATGCTTTAAATAAAGGAATTGATAAGTTATCAAAATATAAAAAGTTAATTTTAGTGTATCCTACAAAATCAGAATACCCATATCCAAAACCCATTATTCAAGGTTTTAAAAAGTTTTGTGTGGAGCACTTTTTTAATTTTGAAGTTATCGACGAAATTTATAAAGATATGGAGTTTGAAGTGCCAGAATGTTTTATAGTAATTGACGAAACAGATTTGGTGTTTTTAGTAAAACAAACACGAAAAAAAAATTTAGTATTAGGTAAAGAAATTGGTGTTATTTCTTATAATGAAACCCCTTTAAAAAATCTTTTAGGTATTACTGTAATGTGTACCGATTTTAAGCAAATGGGTAAATTGGTTGCTGAAATGATACTTCAAAATAAAAAAGGAAAATTTAAAAATAATTTTACTTTTATTGATAGAAATTCAGTGTGAATTAACCCGCTCACAGGATAGCACAGGATAACTATTTTCTTAAATCTATTTAACATTGTGTATTGGTATTGTAATACATTAACATAAAAAATATATTTATAAATTTAAAAAATAAGTTGAATGAACTCTATTTTGTCCCAAGAACAAATTGCATCGTATCGAAAAAATGGTTTTTTAATTGTAGATGATTTTTTAAACCCTGAAGAAGTAAGTATTTGGAAAAACACTATAGATAAAGCAGTTAAGAATAGAAACGGTACTAAATTTCCACATTCTAAAATAAAATCAGGAGAAAATGATGGTATAAATAAAAATGCCGATTATTTCGGAAAAGTATTTACACAAATTATCAATCTTTGGATGACAGATGACAAAGTAAAAGATTTAATTTTAGACAAACGAATAGGTAAAATGGCAGCAGATTTAGCTCAAGTTGATGGTATTCGTGTTTGGCACGACCAATCATTAATAAAACAACCATGGGCAAATGCAACTGCTTGGCATTTAGACACCCCTTTTTGGTCTTTTTCTCACAGAGAAGCATTAAGTATTTGGATTGCTTTAGAAGATGTAACACTTCAAAACGGATGTTTATATTTTATGCCAGAATCTAATCACGATACCGATTTTATCGAACCTGGAATTGGTGCAAACATGGGCGATATTTTTGATGCTTATCCTAAGTATAAAAATATAAAACCAGTACCTTCTATTATTAAAGCAGGAAGTTGTTCATTTCATAACGGATTATGTATTCATGCCGCAGGTGTAAATATGACTCCATATACTCGAAACGCAATGACCTGTGCATTTATGCCAGATGGTAGTACCTTTAACGGAAAACAAAACGTACTGTCAGATGACTATTTCAAAACCTTAAAAATAGGTGATTTGCTTAATAAGGAAGAACAGAATCCATTAATTTATCATAAAAATTGGGACTAATGAATTGGGGATTCTACGATAAATTGCGGCCAATTCAAATTGAAGCAATTCAAGAAAAAACACCAATCGCTTATTTGCCTTGGGGAGCAATTGAATATCATGGTAATCATAATCCAACTGGTTTAGATACACATAAAGCACATCATTTATGTGTAGATTTAGCCAAAAAAAATGGTGGTTTAGTATTGCCTCCAATTAGTTTAGCAGCTAATTTAATTAGTTCCTATCCAGGTGTTAATTTTCCTAAACATTCTATTGAATTTTCTGAAGGAATTATCAAACAAATTTGTGAAGAATATTTTGAACAATTAATACTGCAAGATTTTAAAATCATTATTTTACTTTCAGGTCACGCAGGTGAGCCTCATCTACAAATTCTTAGAGATACCGCTATAAAGTTTAATAAAAAATACTCTAAAATTCATTTTTGGGCTTTAGCCGAATTTGATATTTTGCCAGACAATTTATTAGTTGCAAATCATTCTGCAATTGGAGAAACGGCAATACAATTATACTACGAACCAACAACAGTAGATTTAGAATGTTTACCAAAAAACAAAGAAATAACTTTAGAAAAACATGCCGTTTCTGGCGAAGATCCAAGAACAGCAACTTTTTATCAAGGTAAAAAAATCGTAAAAATATTTTTAGAAGTAGCAACTGAGAGAATTAATAATTTAAAAAGTCAATTTATTAAATGAAATATAGAAAATTAGGCAGAACAAACCTAGAAGTTAGTGAAATTAGCTTAGGAACTTGGGCTTTTGGTAATAATGTTTATGGTGGCGTTGCAGAGCAAGATGGTATAAATACCATTCACGCAGGTATTGAAATGGGAATTAATTTATTCGATACAGCACCTCAATACGGTACCGATAAACAAGATGGTGTTGCCGAAATTGTATTAGGTAAAGCCTTAAAAGGCAGAAGAAACAAAGTTCATATTTCATCTAAATTTGGAAGAAACCCTTGTATTGAAGGAGGCAAATCTTTATTTTACAAATCAAGAATTATTGATTCGGTTGAAGAGAGTTTAAAACGCTTACAAACCGATTATATTGATGTGTTATTTTTTCATTCACCTTTTTCTCCAGACGAAATTAACGATGATGTTTGGGAAGGTATCGAACAAGTAAAAAAACAAGGAAAAGTTCGTTTTGTAGCACATTCTATTTCTATGTTTAATCAAACAGAAAATATGGCAAGACAATGGGCAAAAGAAAATAAAATTGATGTAGTGCAAGTGGTATTAAGTTTAATGAACAGAGAAGCACAAAATTTAGTTAACGAACTGTCTGAATATCCAATAGGTGTTTTTGGTAGAGAGTGTTTAGCTAATGGTTTTTTAGCAGGTGTTTTTACAAAAGATACCATTTTTGCTAAAGGAACGCTCAACGCTCGTTATTCTCGTAAAGAATTAGCTGAAAGAATAGATCAAGTGGAAGCATTTAAGTTTTTATTAAGAAATGACATTACTAATATGCCACAAGCAGCATTACGATGGGTATTAGATCAAAAAGGAGTTTCAACTGTATTGTCTGGAGCAAAAAATATTGAAGAACTAAAAGGAGCAGTAGCTGCATCTGATGCAAAACCTTTTACAAAAGAAGAATTGGCATTGGCTAGAAAAGTCTTAAAAAAAGATTTTGAAGCAGCTTAAAAATAATGTAGAATGCTTAATTTAAAATGTTGAATTATAGCATCAAAAAAAATAAAATTAAAAATATGGGAGCATTAATAGGACTATTATTACACGCAATTGGCGGGTTTGCAGCAGGAAGTTTTTACATACCATTTAAACTGATAAAAAAATGGAAATGGGAAACCTCTTGGCTCATACTCGGTTTTGCGGCTTGGGTTTTTGCACCTATTATTATGGCTTGGTTTACCGTACCAAATTTATTTGAAGTATTAAATGGCGCAAGTACCATAACTAAATTTTACACCTTCCTTTTTGGTGTACTTTGGGGAATTGGTGCTTTAACTTTTGGGCTTTCTATGCGGTATTTAGGCATCGGATTAGGAATGGCAGTTGCTTTGGGTTTTACCGCAGCTTTTGGCACATTAATTCCGCCTATTTATAATGGAACTTTTCCTGCTTTAATTTCTACAAATGGTGGTAAAGTAGTTTTGTTAGGTGTATTTATTAGCCTTGTTGGGATTGCCATTGCTGGAAAAGCAGGAATGCTTAAAGAAAAAGACTTAGATAGCGAACAACAAACTGACGCAGTTGCCGAATTTAACTTATCTAAAGGATTAATAATAGCTACTATTTCCGGAATATTAAGTGCCTGTTTTGCTTTTGGTTTGGCAGCAGGAAAACCAATCGCCGAAGAAGCATTAAAATTGGGAACAAAAAATTTATTTCAAAACAATCCTGTTATAGTTTGGATACTTTGGGGTGGCTTTTTAACTAATTTTATTTGGACTATTTCTTTAAGTTTTAAAAATAAAACTTTTAGTGATTTTACAGATAAATCTATTCCCAAAAAATCAAAAAACTACTTGTTGGCCATTGCAGGTGGAGTAACTTGGTATTTTCAATTTTTCTTTTACGGTATGGGAACTACTTTTTTAGGTAAAAAATACGAATTTGCAAGTTGGACTTTACATATGGCATTTATTATTATCTTTAGTACACTTTGGGGTTTGTACTTTAAAGAATGGAAAGGCGTTTCTAAAAAAACAATGCGAACTTTATGGTTAGGGCTGACCGTAATTATTTTATCTACAATTATAATTGGTGTAGGAAACGCTATCTAATAAAAATATTATGAAAAAAATTCTGTTTATAATTTTAATAGTATATTCAATAAAATTGTTTTCTCAAGATAAATTTATTTTAGAAACACCACAAGCCACTAGATTTAAACTAACCGAAAAAATTTGGTCACCAATTATTGGCCATGCAAATGTTTGCCTTTGGAATGATGATAAGTTAAGTGCATTTACTATTACAATTGATGATAATAACGAACAAGACATCCCTTTTTGGAAAAAAATGCAAAAAAAATATGGATTTAAATACACTTGGTTTGTCATTACCGAAGCCGAAAAAAAATGGAATGTAAAAAATTGGAGTCTTTTTGCCGAACTTGCAGAACAAGGCAATGCAATACAAGCTCACGATGATCAAAATTGGTATGACCATCCTAAAGAAAATCAAAAAAATCCTACAGTAAAAAAATATAGAAAACGTTTAAAAAAGACTATTTCTACCGTTAATAAACATATAAAAAAGCAAAAATGTATAACCTATGCCTACCCTTGGGGACAAGGTAATATTAAAGAAGTTGCTAAACATTTTATAGCAAGTCGTGGTGTTATTGGTTTACTTAATCCTGCAAATAAAATAGATTTTAAACAAATTAGAAGTATTTCTAATCCTCATATTTATTTAAATGATAGTACTAGAAATCATTATATATTACCCTTATTAAACAAAACGGCTACCTTAGAAGATATAAATTATTACAGAGGTTGGGGAAGTGTTCATTTTCATAACGTAAATAGTGATAAAGCACATAAAATTACAGATGAATTTTTAAATTATCTCAAACAAAAAGAAGATAAATTATGGATTGGTACTTTTCCTAATATAGCAAAATATGCACAAGAATATGCAACACATAAACTCAAAGTAACTAAAAATAAAAAAAATACAATTACCTATATCTTAACAGATGCTATGCAAGATGAAATTTTTGATATGCCATTAACCGTAAAAATTCGCATTCCTAATAATTGGATTAATATAAAAGCTACACAAAAAAAGAAAAGAGTATCTTTTAAAACAATTAATTACAATGGTAACAAATATGTATTAGTTAAAACCGTTCCAGATAAAGGAGAAGTTACCTTAGAAGCTGAGAGTAATAATTTAGTCAAAAACAATCCAACTACTAGGTACGAGCTAACAACATTACATGATGAATTTTACGCACCTAAGACAATTTCTGCTGAAGCACAAAAAATGATGAAAACCTTTAAACGCTCTAACAGAAATTTAGCATCAACACCAAAAGGAGATGCTCCACATAGTGAATGGCTAAAGTTTCAAAACCATATAGATAGTTTGGTACTTTCTGGTTTACAACCTATAAAAGATTTTTATAAACCACAAATAGACACCATAAAAATTGGTGGTATTAGAGCTATTGATATTAAACCTAAAAATTATAAAAAAAGCAACAAAGTTATTTTTTATATTCATGGTGGTGCTTATGTTGTTCTACATGCAGATGTAACTCTTGCTTCCATGCTACCTCTTGCAGAAAATTCTGGTTTGCGTATTATTGCAATAGATTATACCTTAGCACCACAAGCAAAATTTTCTAAAATTATAGCTGAAGTTATTCAATTTTACAAAGGTTTATTACAACAATACGATGCCAAAAATATTGCCATTTACGGAGATTCTGCTGGTGGTAGCTTAACTGCAAGTAGCGTGTTAAAAATGAGAGATTTAGGTATTAAATTACCGGCAGCAGTTGTTTTATGGTCTCCTTGGTCAGATATTGATGCTATTGGCGATAGTTATCACACTTTAGCAGATAATGATCCGCTTTTAATAAATCCAAATTTTTTAGAAAATGCTGCTTTGGCGTATGCACCAAAAAGCGAATTTAAAAATCCGTATGTTTCACCTGTTTATGGTGATTTTACTAAAGAATTTCCACCAACATTAATTCAAGTTGGTAGTAAAGAAATATTTTTAAGTAATGCGATAAGAATGTATCGTAACTTAGACAATGCAGGTAAAACGGTTAAACTAGATGTTTATGAAGGTATGTGGCATGTCTGGCAAGGACATTACTTTTTACCTGAATCTAAAAAAGCAGTAGAAAATACCAAAAAGTTTATGTTTAAATATTTAAATAAAGAAAAATAATATTTTTTTAAGTAAGATTAAAGAAATTATAAAAATGAGTGAAATTTTGTTAAGACAAATTTAATTAAAATGAAAAATTTAAAATATAGTATTATTGTTTTCTTAGTTTTGATGGTTTCTTGTAAAACAAAAACTATTACAACTAAAAAAACAGAACCAGCCAAGACAGTTAATGCAAATATTGTTTTTCAGTTAGATTTTGAAAAAGACAGTGTAGGTAAATATTTAGATGCCAATTTATTAAAAGATGTAGGTAAAGTAACTTGGAAAATTGTTGAAGATAAAGCAAGCATTGAGCAAGATACTAAACACGGTAAAGTACTCAAAGTAAAATATCCAAAAGGTGCTGTTGGTCCTAAACAAGGAGGTATTCAATTTGATAAACCATTGCCAAAATTTAATGAATATTATTTAGATTATTACCTAAAATTTGCTAAAGGATTTGATTTTGCTTTAGGAGGAAAATTACCTGGTTTAACAAGTGGAGGCGAGAAATATACAGGTGGAATACATCCAGATCACGGTGAAGGTTGGTCTGCTAGATATATGTGGCGTGAAAAAGGAGCTATTATTCTCTATTTTTATCATATGGATATGAAACACAAATGGGGAGATATTGTAGAAATGAATTCCGTTTTTAAAACAGGCGAATGGTACCGAATTACGCAACATCTTAAAATGAACGATACCAATAAATTTAATGGTGTTATGGAAGTTTGGGTAGATGGTAAAAAAGTAGTAAATGATACTAAAGTACGTTACCGTTTAGCTCCTTTAGGAGATATAGACTCATTTTATTTTTCTACTTTTCATGGTGGTCAAGGTGATGATTGGGCTCCAAAACATGATGTTTACTGTTATTATGATGACTTTAAAGTAACTAAAAATAAACCGAAAGGCTTAGAATAAATGAAAAAATCTAAATTTAAAATTCAAAATTTAATCGTACTAATCTTATTTACAGTAGTACAGTTTACACAAATATTTGCTCAAGAATCTAATGTAAAAATAAACTATCAAGGTAAAGAGTTTACTAAATTAAAACACGCTTGGACATCGCAATGGATTACACATCCAACAGAATCAACGCTAGATTCTCGTAAATTTCTATTTCGAAGAACGTTTGATCTAGCAACTAAACCAGAAAAATTTATTATTTATATTTCTGCTGACAATCGCTACCGTTTGTATATTAACGGTAAATATTTGGTTTCTGGACCTTCCTCAGGAGATATTAATCATTATCGTTACGAAACTCTTGATATTGCTAAAAATTTGCAAGTTGGCAAAAATGTAATCGCCGTTGAAGTTGTTAATTTTGGTGAGTATCGAAAAGCATCAACAATGACCTTTCAAACTGCTTTTATTTTACAAGGCGATAAAAACAACGCAGTAAATTTGAATACAGGAAAAGCATCAAAATGGAAAGTTTTAAACGATACAGGTTTTAAAAGTATTCCGTTTGTTAGCGATTCATTACGAGGATATTATGTAGCAGGACCTGGAGAAAAATTAATCTCAAAAAAACACGCTTGGGGCTGGAAAGAAAAAAACTTTGACGACTCTAAATGGCTTGCTCCAAAATTAGGGACAGTGGAATTTGCAGTTGGTAGAGGTTTTCTTTTTGGAAGTACTTGGTATCTCGTGCCAAGAACAATTCCGTTTATGGAAGAAACAAAACAACGCTTTGGGAGTATTAGACGAAGTATTGGTATTAAAAAAGATGAAAATTTTATCAAAGGAACGGGAAAACTTACCATTCCTCCAAACACAAAAGCAAGTATTTTAATCGATAATTTACATCATACTATTGGTCATCCTATAATCAATTTTTCTAATGGAAAAAATAGTACTATAAAAATGACCTATTCTGAAGCAATGTATGATAAAGATTGGAAAAAAGGCAATAGAAATATAGTAAAAGGAAAACATATTTTAGGATATTATGATATTATTGAGGCAGATGGAGGAAAAAACAGAAGCTTTAAACCTATTGGTCAAAAAACCTTTCGATTTATACAATTAGATATTCAAACAAAAGATCAACCATTAACTATTAATGATTATTATAACGTCTATACTGCTTATCCATTTAAAGAAAATGCCAAATTTGAAACTAATAATAAAACCCTTACTAAAATTTGGAATGCGTCTTGGTTGACACTTCGTAATTCTGCTGTTGAAGGATATATTGATCCATATTATGAGCAGTTGCAATATGTTGGTGATACTAGAATTGAAGCAATGGTGTCTTTAAGTGTCGATGGTGATGATAGATTAATGAAAAAAGCTATTGAAATGTTCGATAATTCGCGTTTACCTAGTGGATTAACGGCAAGCCGATTTCCATCTTATATTGTGCAAGTTATTCCAACCTATTCATTGCTTTGGGTCAATATGATTCACGATCATTATATGTATAAAGATAATCCTGAATTTACCAAGAAATACATTCCTGGAATGAAAGCGGTTTTAAATTGGTGGATTAATAAAGTAGATAAAACTGGTATGCCAACCAAAATGGAATGGTGGAATTTTACCGATTGGAGTCCTGGTTTTCACAACGGAATTCCTGATGGTGCAGATGATGGGTATTCTGCCTCAATTGCACTTCAGTTTGTAAAAACTTTACAATATGCTGCTGATATGTTTTCAGATTTGGGTTATAAAGAAGATGCAAATAAATATAAAATACTCGAAAAAAAAATTCGAGAAAGCGTTTTAAAAAACTGTTATGTTAAAGAAAAAGGGTTGTTTGCCGAAACACCAAACAAGCAAAAATTTTCACAACATACTAATATTATGGCTATCTTAACGGATGCAATTCCAAAAAGAGAACAAAAAGCAATGATGCAAAAAATATTGGACGATAAAAGTTTAATACAAACCACCATTTATTATAAATTCTACCTATTCAATGCGTTGCAAAAAGTAGGAATGGGTGATAAATATGTAAGTTTATTAAATAATTGGACTAATCAATTAGATCAAGGTTTAACCACTTTTGCTGAAACTGATATAGAACCAAGATCTGAATGTCATGCTTGGTCGGCATCACCAAATTATCATTTTTTAAAAATTATTGCAGGTATTTCACCAATGTCAAAACACTTTAATAAAATAATGATTGCTCCTAATTTTAACGGATTAGATTATTTTAAAGCAGTAATGCCTCACCCAAAAGGAAAGATTGAAGTAGATTTAAAATTAAATAAAAATAAAGTTTTAGGTGATATTATACTACCAAAAGGAACAACAGGAATATTTAAATATAAAGGAAAAGAAATACAACTTAAAGAAGGTAAACAATGTATAAAATAACCAAGATCACATCTATGAAATTTATTAAAATTTGTATAATTCTAGCGATATCTTTAGCAAATATAGTTGCTTGTAAAACAGATAAAAAAGATGATAAATCAGCATCAAAAATTGAAACAAAAAAAGAACTTATTCATCGCATTTTTTCTTTTTCCGAAAAACAATACGACAGTTTAATACATCGTATAGAAAATAATAAACCACTATTAGAACCTAGAGGAGTAACAGCAGATGGCAAATTACGGTTAAAACCTTATAGAGATTGGACAAGTGGATTTTTCCCTGGCTCATTGTGGTATTTATATAAAAATAATCCAACAAAAAAAAATAAGTTAAATGCTATAAAATTTACCGAAATCTTAGATTCTGTTAAATACATAACAAATACACACGATGTTGGTTTTATGTTAGGTAGTAGTTACGGTAATGCTTATAAACTAACAAAAAAAGATACTTATAAAAAAGTAATTATTAAAGGTGCAAAATCATTAGCAACTCGTTACAGACCCATTATTGGTGCTATTCAATCTTGGGATACTACACCAGATATGGGTTGGATATCTAAACGTGGTTGGGATACACCTGTAATAATTGATAATATGATGAATTTAGATTTACTTTTTAAAGCTAGTAAATATTCAAAAGATTCCACTTTTTATAAAATAGCCTTTAACCATGCTAAAACGACACTAAAAAATCATTTTAGAGATGATTATAGCAGTTTTCACGTTGTAGATTATGATTCAAAAACAGGGAAAGTACGATCTAAACAAACGGCACAAGGTTATAAAGATTGGACTTCTTGGGCAAGAGGACAAGCTTGGGGATTATATGGCTTTACACAAACTTATGAAAACACCAAAGACAGCACATTTTTAGCCCAAGCAAAACATATTGCCAACTATATTATGACAAGTAAAAAAGTGCCTAAAGATCATATACCGTATTGGGATTATGATGCTCCAAAAATACCAAACGAGCCTCGTGATGCTTCTGCAGCAACTATCACCGCTTCGGCTTTATTAACATTACAACAATATGTACCTGAAAAACGTGCTGAAATGATAGCCTATGCAGAAAGTATTTTACGCCGACTTTCTTCTGCTGATTATTTAGCTAAATATGGTAAAAATCAAGGGTTTATTTTAAAACATTCTGTTGGAAATATTCATACAGGCGAAGAAAATGACAAGCCCATAAATTATGCTGATTATTACTTTTTGGAAGCAATGAGTAAATGGAAAACAGTTAAATAACCAGTATTTAAAACAATAAAAATAGTAATAGACCTCACAGGTTTTAGAAACCTGTGAGAGGTCGACTCAGTTTATTAAATGGAGTTACTCAACCACTTTAAAAGTTGCTTTTAAAGTTGCATTTGAGTTTGTACCTATCCAAAGATTAAAATCACCTGGTTCAACTTCCCATTTATTATTTGCGGTATAAAACTGGAGTAAATCAGCATTTATAGTAAAGTAAACGGTTTTGGTTTCGCCAATTTTTAACTTAATTTTTTCAAAGCCTTTTAATTCTCTAACTGGTCGAGTTAAACTACCTATAACATCTTGAATGTATAGTTGCACAACTTCTTCGCCTTCAAAATTACCTGTATTAGTAACCTCTACTGAAACCTTTATCTCTCCCTCTTTTTTTATTATTGATTTATCTAATTTTAAATTCTTATAGGCAAAGGAAGTATAACTCAATCCGTAGCCAAATGGGTAGAGTGGAGTGCTTTCAACATCGGTATATTTAGACCAAAAAACCATCGCAGGATCTGGTAAAGGAGTTGGTCTTCCAGTAAGTTTATGACTATAATATATTGGGACTTGCCCTACATTTCTAGGAAAAGTCATTGGCAGTTTACCACTCGGATTGTAATCGCCATACAACACTTGTGCAATGGCATTGCCAGCTTGCGTACCTAATTGCCATACGTCAAGAATTGCAGGAATATGTTCTTTAGACCAATTAATAGTTAGTGGTCTGCCGTTAGTTAATACCAACACAATTTTTTTATTCACTTTATATACTTCCTTTAACAAATCTAATTGAACTCCTGGAATATCTAAATTGGTTCGACTTCTTCCTTCACCTGATTGAAAACCGTGTTCACCTATTACCATGATAACCACATCGGCATTTTTTGCACTAGCAATGGCTTGTGGAAACTCACTTTTGTCCGTTTTATTTATTTTAACATCATAATAAAAAAAGGTTTTTCCAAGAGCAACATCAGCACCTTTTTTATACGTTATTTTATTGCCTTTATATTGCCTTAAACCTTCGAGAACAGTTACAGCAGTATGATTATCTGCACCAATACGCCAATTACCTAACATACTATCATCATCGTTTGCTAAAGCACCGATAACCGCTATATTTTGACCTTGTTTTTTTAAAGGCAATAATTTTTGATTTTTTATAGGTTTATTTTTAAGTAAGACAATCGATTTTTTTGCCATATCTAAAACAGCATCATTTATTTCTTTACTGTTTACAACTTGTTGTTCTCGTTTTTCATCGCAATATTTATAAGGATTATCAAATAAACCTAATTCATATTTTACGGTTAAAATTCTACGAACAGCATCATCAACTAATGATTTTTTTACTTTTCCTTCTTTTATCAAATCTTCTAAATGGTCAATGTAAGCATTAGATTCCATGTCCATATCTGAACCAGCATTTATGGCAAGTTTTGCTGCTTCTTTATTATCCTTTGCGTAACCGTGATGTTGTAATTCCATAATTGAACCCCAATCTGACACTACAAAACCTTTAAAATTCCAATCGCCTTTTAAAATAGTTCTTTGCAAAAATTTATTTGCTGTTGCAGGAATACCGTTCAATTCATTAAAAGCATTCATAAATGTTTTTACATCTGCATCTACCGTTGCCTTAAACGGAGGAAAAATAGTATTATAAAGTGTTGGTTTTCCTATCGAAACGGTGTTATATTCTTTGCCTGCTTCTGGAAAGCCATAAGCAACAAAATGTTTTGCACAAGCAGTAATGGTATTTTCTTTGGATAAATCTTCGCCTTGAAAACCTTTAACCCTAGCAGTTGCAATCTTACTTCCTAAAAAAGGATCTTCTCCTGCACCTTCCATTACACGACCCCAACGAGCATCTCTTGAAATATCTACCATAGGTGCGAATGTCCAATTTATACCACTAGCAGCGGCTTCTTTTGCAGCAACTTCAGCAGATCTTTTAATGGCTTTTAAATCCCAACTTGCTGCTTCGGCTAAAGGAATAGGACTTATGGTTTTATAGCCGTGAATTACATCAAATCCAATAATTAATGGAATACCTAATCGTGATTTTTCAACCACTATTTTTTGCACTGCTCTTACATTTTTTGCACCTTTTACATTGAGCATTGCACCAACTAAGCCTTGTTCTAAATAGGCTACTTTTTTTTCAGAAGTTTTATCGGTAGGAGGACCTGTAACATCCCAAGACCCATTGTATTGGTTCATTTGCCCAATTTTTTCTTTGAGCGTCATTATTGACAGAATAGAATCTACCTTTTTAGCAATAATACGTTCTTTATTTATATTTTTGTTTTTTGTTTTTTGACAAGCATTTAACAGGAATAAAATAGTAGCTAAAAAAAATATTTTTTTCATTAGTTATTTATTTGAAATATTTGAAGTTTCTTATTATTATTGGCAATTAAAACACATTTTTTACCTTTTATAGTAATAAATTTCATTTGTTTTACATCTTTATCCGCTAAAAAACCAGTTTCATTTAAAGGAACAGATTGTAAACCCTCTTTTGTATTTGAAAGTAATACACCAATTGAGGCGTCATTTCTTGGTGTTTCTGCCTCTGATTGGTATAGGTTTCCTGCCACTAAAATGTCGTTTGTTTTGTCGTTATTAAAATCATCAATAAGTATCGCGTTTACTGAAGAGAATTGTGCTTCTTTAGGTAGTTTAGTCATTTTAAATTGTCCGTTGCCTATATTTTCTACATAAAAAGAAGCGAACGTTTGTGCCTTATAGTGCACCCCATTTTCTAATTTTTTTGGAGTATAAATTTCTTTTAAGTCTGCTTTTGCAAAATCAGCATAATTTTTAAATTTATTTTTAATGCTGGGAACTTGCTGTGAAGAACATTGGCGACCACGAACTGGATATTGTGTTTTTCCTTCGTAATAGCCTAAAACCACATCTAAACTTTTATTGTTATCAAAATCATTGGCATAGATATCAAATGTTTTAGTTGGTGTTGCTTTGTACTTGTAATTTAAACCTAAATTACCTACTACAAAATCTACATCACCATCTTTATCTATATCGGCTTTTTGAATACTATACCACCAACCTGTGGTATTTTTTATGGATTGTTTTTTCGTTACATTTTTAAAAATACCATTGTTATTTTCTAAAAAAGTAATTGGCATCCATTCACCAACTACAATTAAATCTTGATCTTTATCATTATCAAAATCAATACTAATAGCATCGGTAACTAAACCTAATTTTTTAAAAGATTCTGATGAAATTTCTTTAAATTTAATATTCATTTTTGTACTTACATTCTCTAATAAATGGCTATTTGGAGGTTTTGGATAATGTTGAGGCAATAATCGTGTGGCAATAAATAGATCTAAATCGCCATCATTATCAAAATCTATTGGAATGACTTTTGAACCGCTTTCTAAAAACTCTGGTAATGCCGTTTCATTTTTAGTAAAATTTCCTTTACCATCATTTATGTACAATCTATCTTTATATTCTTTAGAATTTGGTTTAAATTCATTACCACCACTCACTACATACAAATCTAAATCGCCATCATTATCTACATCAAAAAATAAGCCATCTAAATCTTCTTTATTTTTATCATTATCAAGTAATTGCGTATTAGTTTGAATAAATTTACCTTTTTTATTTTGGATAAAAATAGCACCGCTTTGTTTATATGCTCCACCAACCCAAAAATCATCTAAATGGTCTCCATTAATATCGCCAACTGCAATTCCTGGTCCAAATTGAGACATTTTATGTGGTAATAACGGCTCTTTATTGTAGTCAAAATATTCATTTTCTTTGTGTTTAAAATCGATATTTACTTTAGAAGTAATATCAGTAAATAACTGATTTTTTTCTAAATGAGGACTTTTAAACCTGTTTTTTACAGCATTTTTATAATCTAATACTAAGGTTTGATTGCTGTTTATGTTGGTTAATTTTTGAGTAGCACCATCTGTCCATTGTACGATTAGAGAATCTATTATTTTCACTTTACCTACACCAAAATGTAATTCTGGTGCGATGGAAGATTGGTAACCTCTTGTTAGCATTAATTCTGCTATTTGCAATTTACCATCTTTGTATATTTTTACCGTATTTCCTATACCAAGTTTGTTTTGTTTTGTACCCTTAAAATTAATTTTTAGATAATTTACGTTTTTTCTTTTATTTGATTTATTTTCATACAACAAGGCTTCTTGATCTATATTGTTAATTACTAAATCTAGATCGCCATCATTATCAAAATCAGCGTAAGCTGCACCATTTGAAAAAGTTTTATCACTTAATCCCCAATCATCACTTTTATTTGAAAAAGTTAGATCTTTATTATTTTGAAGCATAAAATTTTCTAAAGGAACCGAGGGCATCTTTTGAAGAATTGTATAATCTTTTGATTGATGCTTGACGGTATTTGTAAAATACGCTGTTTTTTTAAAACGATTAAAAAAGTCTTTGTTATGAATATCTCTTCGTGTTCCGTTAGAAATAAATAAATCTTTAAAGCCATCATTATTAAAATCGGCAAAAAGAGCAGCCCAACTCCAATCGGTAGATTTTACACCTGCAAAGGCGGAAATATTGCTAAAAACGGGTAAACTATCTTTTTGAAAACCTCTATTTAATTGGAGTGTATTGTACATATATTGGTGATGTAGCCCTAAATCTATTATGTGTTGAAAATTTATAGGATCCATACTAGACATATTTTCTTTGGAACGTATATGGCTATGTGGAGACATATCTAGTTCTATAATGTCTAATAATCCATCATTATTAAAATCGGCTATATCTGTACCCATGCCATAAAAAGAGTTTTGTTTAGTAACTTTTTTATTTTGATTAGTAAAAGTTCCATTTCTGTTATTAAAATAAATAAAATCTGGACTGGCAAAATCATTTGATACGTAAATATCTAGGTATCCATCATTATTCAGATCAGACACACTCACACCAATGCTTAATCCAAAAGATAATAAACCGCTTTCTTTGGTAACATCTGTAAAAGTTCCATCTCCATTATTTCTATGCAAATGGCTAGATGATGATAATAACGGATTATTAATCATAGACGAATAATAATCTACACTAATTTTAAAATTTGTGATTGGATAATTAGCAACATATAAATCTAAATCACCATCATTATCATAATCAAAAAACACGCTTTGCTCTGTTCTACCAATATCAGCAATTCCATAATTTTCAGCATCCTCTTTAAAAATAGGAATGCCATTTTTATCAATTCCTTGATTTACAAGCAATTTATTTTTATAAGGTTTGTTTTTTCCACCAACACTTACATAAATATCAAGCAGGCCATCATTATTTATATCTATGGTAGTTACACCTGTTGACCAAGTATTAGATAATTTGGTATTTGAAATTTTTGATATATCCTTAAATTTAAACTTCCCTTGATTTAAATATAATTTATTATTAACCATATTTCCTGTAAAGTAAATATCTATAAGGTTATCATTATTAAAATCTCCAACGGCAACGCCTCCACCCATATAAATGTACTGAAAATTAAAATAATTAAGGCTTTTATTTTCATTAAGCTTATTGTTAAATACTATTCCAGTATATTTAGCTTCTTTTTTTGTAAATAATTTTTTTGAAGGAATTATTAAATCATTCGTACAAGAAAAAAATAAAGTGATAACAAGTATGTAAAGGATATTTTTAAAAATGTTTTTATAAAAAACCATAATAAAAGTTTTATTTACAAATATAAAAAAAACTGACTTAAAAAAGTCAGTTTTTAAATTCAAATAACAAGTATACTAGTATCCTGGGTTCTGATCTGAAGTAGATAAATTTGCATTAGTGTCAAATTCTTTTTGGGGTATTGGAAATAGTTCATTTTTTCCAACTTGAAAACCAGGAATAGAAGAAGCCATTCCCCAACGTAATAAATCTGGGAATCTACTTTGTTCTCCTGCTAATTCAACTCTTCTTTCATGCTTAATTGCATTAAAAATTTCTGTTTGATTAGTTACAGGGTAAGTTGCATTCATACTTGCTGTACCATAATTTGGCATTCCTACTCTATCTCTAACCATATTCATTAAATCAATTGGAGTCTTACTGTCAATAGTACCTCCTGTTTGATTAAGCACTTCTGCAGCCATTAGTAATACGTCTGCATAACGAATTACTCTATGATTAATATCTGACAAACCTCCGCCGTCTGAAGCACCGTTATATGATCTTTGATATTTTCTCCAATATGCTGGAGCTGCTGGAGGATTCATTGCACCAACTACACCACCAAACCAAGCATCACCTGTAAAATAAAAATTAGCATGTTTTCTAGGATCATTGGTTTCGTATTCGTCAACCAAACTTTGTGAAGGGTCACAATTATGAAAGCCTCCTAAACCACCGTATTCAATGGATCTAAAAGATGTTTCAGAATCTCCATTATCTTGACCACCCCAATCTGAATATGCCCAAGCTCCTCCTCCTCCATAAGTAAATTGAATTTCAAATACAGATTCAGAATTATTTTCATTTACATTTTCAAAATTATCAAAGTAATTTGGTGTTAATGTATATACTCCACTTGATATCACTTGTTCAAATGCAGTTTTTGCTTCAGCATATTCTGCTCTATATAAATGAATCTTTCCTAATAAAGCATTTGCAGTTCCTTTGGTAACTCTTCCAGGTTCAGAAGTTAATGGTAGTTTTGAAACCGCATCTGTTAAATCTTCAAATATTAACTGATATACATCTTCTTTTGGAGATTTAGGTAATCCTGATACACTTACTTCTGTAGTTGTGTATAGCGGAATATCACCAAACCGTTGTACTAATAAAAAGTAATAATACGCTCTTAAAAATTTTGTTTGACCAATAAAATCATTTTTAAGATCCTGTGAAACTTCTGAATCTGGTAAATCTGCAATATTAGTTTGTTTATCTAAAACAAAATTTGCTCTAGAAATACCATTATAGCAGTTTTTCCAATATAAATAGATATCATTATTCGTAGCATCAAATGTAAAATTTAAAAAATCTCTTAAATCTGGTGTACTTCTAGTTGGTCCAACATAGGCTTCATCTCCAGCCATATAATCATCCATATAAGATATATATCTACCATATAATCCTTGAGATTGTAAAGGTGAATATATTGCATTTACTGCACCACCTAATTCTGCCTTAGTTTTCGGAAAAGTAGTTGTTGAAACTGCGTTTCCATCTGTTAATTCTAAATCTTTTGTATTGCAAGAATTAAAAATAAATAGAATAAAAATAAATAATAAGATTTGTTTTTTCATAATATAATATTGTCTGAATTAAAAATTAATTTGTACACCTAGTAATACTGATTTTGATTGTGGATATTGACCTCTATCTACACCTAGTTCTGAATTATGGTTTCCATTTGTTGAAGAAATACCATCAGAAGGTCCAATTTCAGGATCATAACCTGTATATTTGGTAAAAGTCAAAAGATTTTGAGCACTCATATAGACTCTAAATTTAGAGATTGATCCTTTACCTATTTTATCTAATACTCTTGAAGGTAATTTATAACCTAGAGAAATATTTTTTAATCTTACAAATGAGCCATCTTCAATATATCTATCAGACACTCTTGTGTTTCCATTTGGATCACCTAAAACAGCTCTTGGTTGAGAATTTGAATGATTAGTTGGTGTCCATCTATCAAGAACAGCTGTGCCTGTGTTTGTTATTTGACTTGCTCCATCTAAATAGTATCTTAAGGCATTAAATATTTTATTTCCTGATACGCCATTAAAAAACATATTAAAATCAAGGTTTTTATAATCCGCATTTAAATTTAAACCATAAGAAATTTTAGGAAAAGGATTTCCAATATTAGTTCTATCATCAGCATTTATTACACCATCATCATTCAAATCTTTAAATCTTATATCTCCTGGAGCTGCACCAGGTTGCGTTGCATGTTCATCTATTTCTGCTTGATTTTGAAAAATACCATCGGTTTCATAACCATAAAAATGCCATATTGGTTCTCCTTCTACCAGTCGTGAAATTTCTCCTCCACCAAGTACATTTGGTTTTGATCCTTGATATATAGCATCTTCATATACTTTGGTAACCTCATTTCTATTTGTACTTAAATTAAAATTAGTAGACCAGTTAAAGTCTGAAGTGCTTTTAGAATCATATCCTAAATTAAACTCAACACCATTACTGATAACTCCACCAACATTTGTTGGTGTTGGATTTGGAGCACCAACAGATGCTGCTGGATTCACCATTACAATTAAATCTGAACTTGTGTTTTTGTAATATTCAACACTAAAGTTTATTTTGTTTTTTAATAACCTAAAGTCTAAACCTATGTTAGTAGCAACTGTTTCTTCCCATTTTAAATTTGGATTGGAAATATTACCAATAGCTAAACCTGCTGTTCCATTATAAATATAATTAGGTGATAAACTAGATTCAAAGGCATAATCTGTAGCACCTTGATCATTACCTGCAATTCCCCAACTACCTCTAATTTTTAGATAGTTAATAAAATTATTATCTTTAAAGAAGTTTTCTTTACTTACAACCCAACCTAAAGCTAGAGAAGGGAATGTTCCACTTCTTTTGTTTTCACCAAAACGAGAAGAAGAATCTCTTCTTAATGAGGCTGCAAATAAATACTTTCTATCATAATTATAATTAATTCTTCCTAAATAGCCTAAGGTATTATATTGTATAGATTTTGCACCTGCGGTTAAACCACTAGACAAATCGCTTACACCATATGGTGTTGTTCCTTGACCACTAAAAATATTAGTGCTTCTTTTTCTTTGTTCTGCTAAAAGCAACACGTTAAAGTTATGTTTATCTGCTATCGTTTTTTTATAATTTAAACTATTAATGAAACTAATAGTCTTAACTCTTACATTTACGTAAGTATATCTACTGTCTGTTTGTAATACTGAACCACTACCATATGGCAGTTCTGCTTTTTTGAATTTATTATCATAAAAATTCATTCCTATACTAGACTTATACTGTAAATCTTTAGTAATATCTACTTTACCAAATACATTTCCTAAAATATTGATATTTTTATTTAATTGGGTTTCTCTATTTAATGTTCTTAGAGGGTTACGTGTATCGTTAGCATCTAATGTATTATCTAGTTCGTTATAACCACCTATAAAATCTGCGTTATTAATAGGTAGATAAGGAGCCATTTTAATAGCATTTTCTAAAGGAGAAACACTAAATGCTAAAATTAATGGATCTTGTTCTGCATAAGCAACAGATACATTCTCTCCTAAATGAAAAATTCCCTTTTTAAATTTACTATTTAGTCTAAAAACATATCTATCTAAAGCAGTATTTATCATTGTTCCTTCTTGCTTTTGGTAATTACCTGAAAATCTAAATTTAGCATTTTCTACTCCACCAGAGGCACTTAATTCATAATTATTTATAAAACCTCTTTGAAAAATAGCATCTTGATAATTTACTGTTTGACTAAGCATATCCGCATATTGAGAATCTGTAAATCGAGGAGGTAATGCTGCTGCAGGATCTTGGTTATGAATCATATCTGATACATAACTAACATATTGATCAGAATTTAATAATTGCAATGTGCTGGGTTTGAATTTAGAATTAAAATAAGAATTAAAACTGAATTTAGTTTTACCAACCTTACCAGATTTCGTTTTTATTTCAATAACACCGTTAGCACCTAGTGAACCGTACACAGCAGTTGTTGATGCGTCTTTTAATACACTAAATGATGCTATATCGTTTGCACTTAAACCATCTATATTACGAACAATAACTCCATCAACAACATAAATAGGATCATTATTGTTATAAGTAGCTAAACCTCTTATCCTTACAGTAGGATCATGTCCAGGAGAACCATTGTTAATTAATGTTACACCTGATGCTTTTCCTTGTAAGGCTTCTACTGCATTTGTAGTAGGAATGCTAACTATTTCATTAGCTTTTACCGTAGAAACAGCTCCTGTAACATCACTCTTTCGTTGAGTTCCATACCCAACAATTACAACCTCATCTAATGTTTCTCCACCTTCTTTCATAGATAGATTAATTATATTAGAATCTCCTACCACACTATTTTGAGTCAGCATACCTATATAAGAAAAACGCAATGTTTCTCCTTTTTTCGCTTTTATAGTATATTTACCATCAAAATCAGTTAATGTACCATTTGAAGTTCCTACTATTGAGACATTAACACCAGGAAGTGGTGAGTTGTCAGAGCCTTTTACCGTACCAGAAATTGTCTTTTGTCCAAATGATAGAACCGAAAAGCCAAAAAATAGTAATACTACTAAAAATTTTGCAGTTTTAAAACTTGCAAATTCTTTATAAAATAAATTGTTTTTCATAAATGGATTGTTTAGTTATTTTTGTTAATATTCAACAAAGTTAAATATGAATTTATCTTTCTTCATCCTGCGCTATCCTGTATTGTAGATTGAAAAAACAATATATTTTACTTTTATCCGATAAAAATTATAAAAACACGTATAAACAAATAGATAAGAAGTATATTTACTTTAAAATATACTGAAATTCGTTATTTTTTTGTTCTATTCTCTAAATAATTAAATTGTAATTATTGTTAAATAGATATTTATATCAATTTGGAAGCAAAATTACTGATAACTAAATTGGAATATGTTTTCTTATTTTAAGGCAAAAAAATTTTTCAAAACCTTTGTGCTATGGATTTTTTTTGTTCCATATGGTTACTTTCTCAAGGAATAAAGCTGAGATTTATACTAATTATGTGTTGTGATAAGTTTTAAATCAATCCTCTACCAATCTTATTTATTTTATCATTACTTTTATATTCCTTTTCAATTTTAT